>CAYOGS010000132.1:0-4985 GCA_964403435.1 uncultured Rhodospirillales bacterium
TTTCATGCACTGCCTGCCCGCGCATCGCGGCGAAGAGGTAACAGACGAAGTTTTTGACAGTGCGCAATCCGCCGTGTGGGACGAGGCGGAAAATCGGCTGCACGCGCAGAAGGCGATTTTGTTGTGGTGTTTGGGACGCGAGGACAAGTGACGGGACGCAGCTTACTCTCTTTGGTTTTTCTTCTTGGTCTGACCGCCTGTGCTAGTTCAGGTGAGGGGGCACGCCAATGTCCTCGTATGGCGGCGCTGCGCGATTTGCAGCAATGGACTGATTTTGGTGGTCTGAAGCCGGCGAAGGAAAATCTCGTCGTCGCCGCGCGGCTCGATCCGCCGCAAGGCTCCTGCAGTTTCCGTGCAGGACGGATTGAGGCCGATCTGGACTTGACCATCCGCACCTATCGCGGCCCACGTGCGGCGCGGGAGAGCGTGCAAGTACCATACTTCGCTGCGGTGATAGACGCGCAAGACAAAGTTATCATCAAGCAGGGTTTTACGGTGGAGCTGGGTGTTCCGTCTGGTAAAACGCCCAGGGAAGCGACGGAAAAATTACGGTTGGTGATTCCGAACGAACAGAAACTGGACGGCACCGCCTGGCGTATTCTGGTCGGGTTGCAACTGACCCCACAACAGGTGGCCTTTAATCGGGGCGATTTCAGCGAACCCAAGCCGCTCGCCATGCCTCGTGGCAATGTGCAACGCGGAAAATCGCCATGAACCAAATGCTACAACGCACGCCCCTTCATGAACTGCACCAAAAGTTGGGCGCTAAGCTGGTACCTTTCGCCGGTTATGAAATGCCAGTGCAATATCCGGACGGCATTATCAAAGAACATAAGCACACGCGCACAGCTGCCGGTTTGTTTGATGTCTCGCATATGGGGCAAGTGACGCTGCATTGCCCGCTTGAGGACTTAGAGAAATTGTTGCCGGCCGATTTGGCTAGCCTAGCAGCGGGGCAAACCACTTACAGTTTGCTGCTGAACAACTCGGGCGGCACGATTGACGATCTGATGGTCACGCGGCTTAACGCCGCTGGTGATGAATGGTTTCTGGTCATCAATGCATCACGTAAGCAGTTGGATCACGCGCATCTGCGTGCCAATTTACCACGCGCAGGGATGAATGTCCTGCATGGGGATCGGGCTTTGCTGGCGTTGCAGGGGCCGCAGGCGATCGCGGTCATGCAAGATTTTTGCCCGCAGGCCTTGCAACTGCGCTTCATGCATGGCGCCGAATGCGCGACAGCTCACGGCAAGTTATTTATCACCCGCAGCGGCTATACTGGCGAGGATGGGTTTGAAATTTCCGTGCCATCCACTCAGGCGGCGGCGCTGGCCGAACATTTGCTGGCGGATGATCGCGTCAAGCCCATCGGGCTTGGCGCCCGCGATACTTTGCGCTTAGAGGCGGGGCTCTGTCTTTACGGCCATGAGTTGGATGAAACCGTATCGCCGCCTGAAGCGCGCTTGAACTGGGTGGTGCACTCCGCGCGGCGACAGGCAGCGAATTTTCCGGGTGCCGAGCGCATTCTACGTGAAATTAAGGTGCCGCCCCCCCGGGTTCGCGTTGGATTGCTGCCCGAAGGCCGGGCGATTGCGCGCGAGCAGACACCTATACAGGACGCTGAAGGCAAGAGCATCGGTATCGTCACCAGCGGTACGTATAGCCCCACTTTGGAGCGGCCTATCGCCATGGGCTTCGTGCCGCCGGCTTTTGCCGCGACGGATACCGTTGTTCATCTTTTACTGCGTGGTCAGCAGGTGCCGGCGCATGTGATCAAATTGCCTTTTGTCCCCCACCGCTATGTGAAATGAGGTTGCTATGGCTGGCGAGCGTTACACTAAAGAACATGAATGGGTGCGGCTTGACGGTGCTGAAGCCGTCTGCGGCATCAGCGAATTTGCCCAGAAGGCGCTCGGCGATATTGTTTTTGTTGAATTGCCGCCTGTCGGGAAAACCGTGAAAGCTGGTGAGCAAGTAGCTGTGGTGGAATCGGTCAAGGCTGCGAGTGAAGTCTACGCCCCGATTGACGGCACAGTCACAGCAGTCAACAACGGACTGGTGACCGATCCCTCCCTCGTCAATACCGCTCCGCTCGGCGAAGGCTGGTTTTTTAGACTAAAGCCGGCACAACAGGACCAGGCGCAGCAGCTGATGGATCAGCCGGCCTACGCGGCTTTTGCACAGGGGTGACTTCAGTTAAGGGCACCTCAAGTCGTATCGGCTTGCTGCCGTTGCCGGTAGCCAAACTCAAACTCAGCATTTCGACGCTCTTGCCGCCGCGATGCGACCGGCCAAAACCGCTGGTGACCACCGCTGTTTGACCTTTATAAGGTCCGTCATTTATCGTTACCTCGGCTTTGCTGCCCACGAGGCGGCGCATTGTCAGGTCTGGTGGTTCGGTGGTCATTGTCGCCATGGTATCCTCTCTCTAGGCAGAACGCATAAACGTTGTTTTGTGGTTCAAACGGCACGACACGCTACATCAATCACCAACCCGTTGGCAGGCCGGACTTTGGGGCGTTCCGGGTCCTGATCCGGCAATGAAAGTTGATCGGGGCGCAAGTCCAGCCTTTGCTCCAACAAGCGTCCCGTCTTCCCGTCAATCAGCGGGGCGGCGATGACCACATGTTCCTTTGGCAGCAGGTGCCCAATGACGCTGTGATTGACGGTGAAAGTCTTGCCGGTCTCTATGGCGACAACCCGGCCCTCGACACCATGGAAAAAATGCTTGGGATCTGTCACGCGCACAGCTCTGCCGACGGCTCCTTTAAGTTGATCGGCGGTTAAGTCTGAAAGCAGCTGCATAGTTTGCAATCCGTAATGAATATTGAACGGATGACGATAACACTCGTTCTCGCTGTGTTAAAGAATGGGAATTACTTGCACATAAAAAAGGGCGGCTCAGCCGCCCTTTTGCAACCAATCGCCTGCGGCTGGAGCCAGCAAACGCTACTTGATTTTGCCTTCCTTGAACTTCACATGCTTGCGCAGCTTGGGGTCGTATTTCTTCAACTCCAGCTTCTTGGTGTTGTTCTTAGGGTTTTTCTTCGTCACATAGAATGTGCCGGTACCCTCAGTGCTGATCATTTTGATAGCGGTTTTTGCCTTGGCCATGATTCAATATCCGTCAATAGAACGCGAATTTGCCGCACCTTCTTGAAACGGCAGCATTTTGTCAAGCTATTGTTGCAGAAGTGCCGTCAGCCAAGGTTAACTCGCCACCTTGATTTGCTCGAGTGCGGCCAAAGCCCGCTCTTTAGCGGCTTTATGGTCAAGCATCGGCCAAGGGTAGGTATTGCCCAATTCCACGCCGGCGGCTAACAAATCGTCCGGCGACGCCGCGCTGGGCTCATGGATAAGGTCGCTGGGTAAGCCAGCTAATTCAGGGACAAAACGGCGAATATAGGCGCCCATCGGGTCGAATTTGCGGCTTTGCAGCCAGGGATTGAAAATGCGGAAATAGGGCGCAGCGTCAGCGCCGCAACCGGCCACCCATTGCCAACCCGCAGCGTTATTGGCCAGATCAGCGTCTACCAACGTATCCCAGAACCAGGCGGCGCCGTCTTGCCAGGGCAGCAGCAAATCCTTGACCAAGAAGGATGAGACGATCATCCGTACACGATTGTGCATCCAACCGGTCTGCCACAGCTGCCGCATGCCGGCATCCACAATGGGGTAACCCGTGCGACCACGCTGCCAGCAGAGCAAGGCTTCGGCATCGCTCCGCCATGGGAAGCGTGCGAACGGTTCCTGCAACGGTTGTTCGGGCATTTCCGGTTGGTAGTACAGTAGATGATGGCAGAATTCACGCCAGATGATCTCGCGCAAAAAGCTCTCGCCGCCATTGATTAAACCTGGTTGCGTCTCAACCATCGCCTGGTCAGTCGCGTGCCAGATTTCGCGCGGGCTAATCTGGCCGAAATGCAGATAGGGCGACAAGCGCGACGTGCCGGTGCGCGCTGGAAAATCACGCGCGGTGGTATAGTCTGCCACAGCTTGCACTAAGAATGTCTGCAGTGCCAACTGTGCGCCTTGCTGTGTCGGGTTCCAGTCGAAATTCTTGGCCCAGTTTGGGTGCGTGGGTACCAGGTGCCAATCTGTCAGCTTTTCGCCGCCCGTATAAGGATGGCAGGTCAGCTTCGCGGGGGCTGGTACCGGCTTATGTTGCCGCTGTAGATTGAGGCATGCCTTGAAGTATGGCGTGAAGACACGATACGGCGTCTCGTTCTGTGTCTGGATTTCCCAGGGCTCGAACAGCAGACTGGCGGCGAAAGTCTCCACCTTCAGACCCTGTTGGCGTAGGGCTGCCTTAATGGCGCTGTCGCGAGCGATAGCATGTGGCTCATAACAGCGATTCCACATTACTCCGTCGGCTTGGGTTGCCTTAACAAGTTGTGGGATAATGAGTTTGGGGTCGCCGCGGAAGAGCAGGAGCCGCCCGCCCAGTCGTTGCAATTGCGTCGCTAACGACTGCAGGGCGTGGTGCAACCACCAGCGGCTGGCGCTGCCAGGCGCCCAGGGGTCTGTAGTATCCAGAATATAGAAAGGCAAGACGGCGCCCCGCGCTGCTGCCGAAAGGAGCGCAGAATTGTCCGTTAATCGCAGGTCTTGCCGAAACCAAAGAAGCGTGGTGGCCATACCGCTATGTTGCTTTATCTGGCCGTGACAAGCAAAGCAAAATTGTCTAGCTTCTCAACTTCGCTGAGAGAGAGACGATGCTGAAAACAATATTCAAGCTTTTTATCGGTGCCTTCGCGGTCATCGGGCTGCTCGCCACTGTGGTGTTTGTGGTTGGGCTGTGGCTGGCGCAGAGCCAGCTTGCACGATTCCAACATAAAGCTACGCCGAAGCCCCCGGAAAAAATTGTCCTCATGCTCAATTTCCGTGAAGAACTCACAGAAAGCGAAGACCCGATGTCCGGCCTGCGCTCGGCACTTGATATCTTTGGCGGCGAGCGCGGCAATGGTCATACGGCGCTGCAG
>CAYOGS010000132.1:4995-5796 GCA_964403435.1 uncultured Rhodospirillales bacterium
CAGCCAGATTCTGGGGATCAGCCCGCTTGTGAGCAACGACTTGCAGGATGTGGTGCAGGCGCTACACCGTGGCGCCAAAGATCCGCGCGTGGTCGGCGTGGTGGGGTTGTTCAATGGCAATTTACCGCCGCTTTCCCAGTCACAGGAAATTCGCGCAGCTTTGGCCCAGTTTCGGTCTGCCGGAAAATTTTCCATAGCCTATGGCCCAAATTATGGTGAGTTTGGTCCTGGCAACCAAGTCTATTATATGGCGTCCGCCTTCGAGAAAATCTGGCTGCAGCCAGTTGGGAATGTTGGTCTCTCCGGGATGCGTATCGATAATCCGTTTGGTCGGGCGGCACTCGAGAAATTCGGTGTAAAAGCTCACTTCGTGCAGCGCGAAGAATACAAATCCGCGATGATGATGTTCACCGAAGACAAAATGCCAGCGCCAATGCGCGAGGAAATGCAGGCGATCCTTGATAGCCTTTATGGCCAGGTTGTCGCTGGCGTGGCCGAAGGTCGTAAATTGTCACCGGAAACCGTTAAGGCTCTGATGGCCAAGGGGCCCTATACGGCCAAGGAAGCCCTGGAGAAGAAACTGGTAGACCAAATCGGCTATGCTGACGAAATCGAAAAGTGGCTGGACGAAAAGCATGGCAAAAAAACAGCCAAGATGGCGCCCGGCAGTTATCTGCGCATACCTGACGTTGCCGCCGTCGCTAAGGATAAAAAACCGGGAAATACTCCCAAGCCCAAAGCCACGATAGCGCTAATCACCGCACGGGGTGAAATTGCCGACAATGGCGGTCACCCCAGCCC
>CAYOGS010000133.1:0-5792 GCA_964403435.1 uncultured Rhodospirillales bacterium
CGGCAACATTACCGAGACGGGACCATATCGAGTGTCTCGCTGGGGCGATATTATTATTCGTGGCAGACCCGAAGGTGGCCGGGTTGTATCAGCGCTCTCCTTTATACAATGTGGTAAGAATAGAAATCCAGCAACACAAGTCGTCATGATTGGTGAGGTGCCGGATGATTTGTGCGATAGCGTCAAACCCGTACCGCCCGGCACAACACGAATAGTTTCGGGGAATGGCTATGCACTGTATGGCATGTCTACGGGCTGGACAGTTGTCACGTTTGTCCAGAAAGTTGATGGTTGGTTGAATGTCAGCGGGATGCCCCCAGCCGAAAAGGCTGAGAAAAGGGGGCATTGGGGGGTGAACCAACTCGGCGCTCTTTTCCATGACGAACATGGCAAACACGTCTTCTATGCGCCCGGCGAAACGGTCGATTTGGGACATGATGTGAAGTTTGTCGTTAAGCCAGTGATGGAAGAAGACGAATTACAGATGTATGTCATCACGGCAGGGATGAGAAGCTTTTCGGATCTGCCAAAAGACTTTGGTCAGCCCAAGTCAGAAAAAAAGCGACCACCATTGTGGTTCATGGTTTTGTTTATCAGTACGCCGTTTATTGTTCTTGGCGGCATCGGTTACGGTATAGCCCGGCTCATTCGCCGTCGCAGTGCGAAGCGGCAAGCAGTGCTTGCGACCCAGATGACGGGTGCCCTTCCGCCTGAGCATAAGGCGGATTGAGGCGAGGCGAATGTAAGCAAGCGCTGAGTGGGTGAGATTTTCCCAATTTTTGGCGAGACGACGGCAGCGACGCGGCAGAACCTCGAAACCTTCGGCTTTGTCGGAGAGTTTGATAATCTCAGTTTTCAGTTGAGGCAAAACTTATGCGAGGGATTGCCGGAACTTCGCTCATTGATAGCCACCATCAGCAAAGAGTTTGTCCAGAAACGGGAACATGCAGAACAGAGTTGAGAGCACCAGCGCCCCACCGTCAAGATCCTGAATTTCGGCGAGAATAAGTATAGCTTATAGCATAAGCCTTACCGTATCGACGAGAATATGCCTCTTCTTGCCTTTGATCTTTTTGCCCTCATCAAAGCCGTTCGGGTCAATTTGCGCCCCCCCCCATTTTCTCTACGCTTACCATACTTTGGCTGTCAATTATGAACTCTGTGGGACTGGCCTCGCGTCCGATCTGTTCGCGACACTTCACATAAAGGGCGTGATGGATGCGCACATCGTCCCGTCGTAATTCCAAAGATGGAAATAGCGGTGCAGCGTTGTCTTGGATGGAAAATCCTTCGGGACGTAACCCCACTGGCAGCCGGTGCTCAGCACGTACATGATCCCCTTGACCACCTCGCGCTGTTGACACGCAGTTTGCCACCGCCCGATTTAGTAGGCGAAATCATGGGGACAATGTGCGGCCATTCATCGTTCGACAGGTCGCTTGGGAATCGCAGCTGGTTGCAGTTATAGGAGGGGCGGTTTTCGGTCGTCCACATCGCCCCCCCCCACTCGGGCTGCCTAACCATGAATCATAACCGACTCATTCGATTCAACACGTTTCGGAACGGACACTTAGGCATGACACGCTCCTTGTTGTTATTGCATCAGGAAATCCCCAGTTTGGGTAGGGTTTGTCAATGTAGGCGGGGTGGGGTAAAATAGAGAAATGTCCATACAAAAAACTATGACGCGCCTGACGGCGCCTGATGTTCGCCGCCGCAAGGGTGGGGAGCCGATTGTGGCGTTGACGGCTTATCAGGCTAATCTGGCGCGGATTGCGGACTTGCATGCTGATCTGCTGCTGGTGGGCGATAGTTTGGGGATGGTGATTTATGGGATGGATTCAACTGTTGGCGTGACTCTGGAGATGATGATCGCGCATGGCAAGGCGGTGGTGCGGGCGACGAGCCGGGCGCTGGTTGTGGTGGATATGCCGTTTGGGAGTTATGAGGAGTCTCAGGAGCAGGCGTTCCGGAATTGCGCGCGGGTGATGCAGGAGACGGGATGCGGCGCGGTCAAGCTAGAAGGCGGGGCGCGGATGGCGGGGGCGATACGGTTTTTGAGCGAGCGCGGTGTGCCCGTGATGGCTCATATAGGGTTGACGCCGCAGTCGGTGAATGCGCTGGGCGGATATAAATCGCAGGGGCATTCGGCGGAGCAGGCGGCACTGCTGGAAAAGGATGCGCGGGCGGTGGATGACGCAGGGGCTTTTGGCGTCGTGCTGGAGGCAATGGCGGAGCCGTTGGCGGCTCGAGTGACGCAGCAAGTGGCGATACCGACGATTGGGATTGGGGCTTCGGCGGTTTGCGACGGGCAGATTTTGGTGATGGATGATATGCTGGGGCTGACGCCGAAGGTGGCGAAGTTTGTGAAGCGCTATGGGACGATGGCCGAGGTGGCGGACGCGGCGATGGCCAGATATGCGGCGGAGGTGCGGGCGCGAACATTTCCTGGGGCTGAACATATCTATCAATTGCGGCCGGCGCCGGTGTTAAAGATCTTAAAGCCTTAGTGGCTATCCGGGAGTAAGCGGGCATAGATTAGACCCGTTGCGAAAGTCGGGTCGAATCTTTGTTAACCGGTAGATGATTCAAAGGTGGCGAGGCGTGTAGGCCTTGCCAATGACAAGGTATACTGCGGCGTGACTCGCACGCAAGAGGCAATTTCGCTCCTTGACCGGATTGATATGGGCACGTTTTATAGGATGGCGGAGTGGTTGTTGCCGCACTGGAACAAGCGGGTGGTATTGATCATTGTTAGTGCAGTTGAGATGGCTGATGTGCGACCTTACTTCATCCGTCACAGGAAGTGCCACAGTGACTTTTAGTATCCATCACAGTCTCAGAGCAATTTGTGGGCTGTATTGTGAGTTGCTGCAGAAGGTAACGCGACAACATGTTAAAACAAACAAAAGACTATTAATGGCGTCCCCTACGTCCTTTGTACCCATGTCTATGGACGTCTCATGCCGTCTCTGTTTGTGCGTGATATTGTTGTATTTCATTGGTTTATGTAAATTCATTGTCCGCCATCGTCTCCTGACGTCCACCACAATCTAGCCGTTGTTTGTGGGTTGGTTCGTGGGTTATAATCGGCTTCCAGGTGTGATTTGAACCGGAGAACCCATGCCGCGTGTCATCGGAAAACTATCAGCTTTAGCCGTCAACCGCGCCAAAGAGAAAGGCCTTTATGGCGACGGCGGCGGCCTGTATTTGCAGGTTGGGCTATCGGGGAGCAAGTCCTGGCTGTTTCGCTATATGCAGCACGGCAAAGCCCATGCCATGGGGCTGGGCGCGTTAAATGCCGTCACATTGGCCGAAGCCAGGGTAAAGGCGGCGGATTGCCGTAAGTTGCTGGCATCTGCCCTTGATCCCCTCGACGCCAAGAAAACAGAGCTGACCCAGGCCAGAGTAGCCGCCGCCAAAGGCACGACATTTGAAAGCTGTGCCAAGGCCTATATCGAAGCCCATAAAGCGAGTTGGCGACAGGAACGTCATGCCAAGCAATGGGATCAAGCCCTGGCCAAACACGCCTATCCCATCATCGGCAAACTGCCGGTACAGGCGATTGATACCGCCCTGGTGGTCAAAGTGCTGGAACCCATTTGGCAGAAGAAAACCGAAACGGCCAAAAGGCTCCGAGGCCGGATTGAATGTATCCTCGATTGGGCAAAGGTCAGGGAATACCGCCAGGGTGAGAACCCAGCTCGCTGGCGCGGCCATCTGGAAAACCTACTAGCCAGACCGTCCAAGCTGATCAAGGTCGAGCATTTTGCGGCACTGCCTTACAGCAAAGTGCATAACTTTCTGCAAGTAATCGACAAACAGCCTGGATTGGGAGCCAAAGCTCTCAAACTGGTCATCTTTACCTCGTGCCGCAGCAACGAGGTGTTGGGAGCCACCTGGGACGAAATCGACTTGTCCAATAAGGTCTGGACAATCCCAGCCGAGCGGATGAAAGGCGGCAAGGAACACCGGGTGCCGCTAACACCCCCAGCTATGGCCATTATCAAAGACCTCAGGAAAGAACGTGACGCGCTGCCGGAGGAGGAACAAAGCCAATACCTGTTCCCCAGCCCCAAGGGCAATACGGCACTGTCCAACGTGGTCATGCTTGCACTGCTCAAGCGCATGAAACGCCGGGATATCACTGTCCACGGCTTCCGCTCGTCATTCCGGGACTGGGCAGCGGAGCAGACCAACTTCCCCAGGGAAGTGGCCGAAGCTGCCCTGGCTCACGCCATTCAGAGCCGGGTTGAAGCTGCCTATCGCCGCAGTGACCTATTCGACAAACGTCGTCTTCTCTTGGAAAAATGGGCGCGGTATTGTCAATATCCCAATGACAAGGCGACCAACAGATGATTACAACCCGCGCCCTTCGACAAAAAGCAATAGCTGGCGATGAGGATTCGCAATTCCGCTTGGGGTATCGATTGGCGTTTGACCGTACTCGAAAACGACCAGACTGGAAGAACGCAGCGAAATGGTGGAGTCTTGCAGCAAGTGCTGGGCATGTGCGCGCACAATTTTATCTTGGCACTTGTTTTGACAACGGCATCGGCGTTCTTAAAAATGCTGAAGAAGCTGTCAAATTATATAGAGCAGCCGCCCAGAAAAACCATGAAGGAGCACAGTACAACCTCGCTATGTGCTACCGTCAAGGCTTCGGAGTAAAAAGAAATATGAGAACTGCGTTTAAGTGGTTCCTGGCATCCGCTGTTAGTGGGGACGAAGAAGGCGCGAATGATGTGGGCTATTGCTATCACGAAGGTGAAGGAACGAAGCCGGATTTAAATGCAGCTGCCTACTGGTACCGAGGTGCTGCTGTAGCGGGTGTTCTCCGCGCAAAATACAATCTTGGACTGTGTTATCTTCACGGTGACGGAGTAAGAAAAAATCGGACGTCTGCATTTAAGTGGTTAAATAAAGCTGCACGGCGTGGACACAAGGAAGCAGCTAAATTGGTTCGTGGCCAAACAATGCACGAACCCAAATTGGTAATTGTTCATGGATGACAAGAATTGGTTTCGTAACGAGACATGGGACGGCACAATTGCTGACCATTTTTTTAAAAAACTCGGGCGAGCCAGAGACAAAGCTCAATATCTGAAATTGCAAGCATGGCATCTTGCTGAATCCTATCCGGATGTCGCCCACTTATTACTTGATCGCTATTTTGAATTTCCTGTTGATGTATTCAGGTCTGAAGCGTTCACTATTCGAGCAAAAGCATATGTAGCGCAGGGCAAGATAGCGGAAGCCATTTCATCGTATGAAGATGCTCTAGCCCGTGAAGCCGAATTTCCTAACTCCCTCACACATGCTTTTTTAGACCTTCCATTGCTCATAGTGATTCAGTCTTTGGCAGATAAATATCAGCGCGCCACTGAGATTCTTATGATGAACAAGAAGCGTTTAACTTTTCCGGTGGAACACTTTTTATGGAATGCAATAAATGCACTTATTGCGAAACAGATGTTGCGGCTTGAAGAATCTCGGGAGTTTGCTTTGTGCGCCATGCAGGCCGCCAATACCCAGCATTCAGGATTTCGTTATCATCCTGACGTTGGGTTAGTGTCCGACAAATATTCTGACTTGCTGGAGCGCATAAAAGCATTGGTTTATTGACGATGATTTACATTGGCGAGGACAAGGCAGCGTGCATTGCTTTTTACTTATTTGTTTCAATGGCTTCGAAAGACTGGGGGAGGATGAGATACGCGCTTTATGTTCTTGGAGCAGTGGTCGTCTGGATCATTCTAGCTATCGGAATTGAATATTTCTTTATTACAGGC
>CAYOGS010000134.1:0-5136 GCA_964403435.1 uncultured Rhodospirillales bacterium
AACACCAAAGAGCCAGTGCGCGATCACGCGGACTGGCTGAGATTACCGTCTTCCAATCGGAGTCTAGGCAACCCGCAAAACTCGAAAGTTCTGGGATGGCCGTTTGTAGCGGTAACTTCAGCCCTGCGTCAAGGCCAGAACAGGGGCAACGGGTCGCAGCATAATCATCTTGCAATTAAGAATAATTCGTATTAGCAAGATGGCCCCAACGCATGAGGTGTCCCGATGTTAAGCAAAACCAGAGCTTTATCAATCCTGGCCTTCCTGATGGCGTTTGCCGTCACTCCTGTTAAGGCAGAGGAAATTCCGACTTATACACTCACGATCAAAGACCACCGATTTACCCCGGCAGAGCTCAAGGTGCCGGCGGGCAAGAAGATCAGGCTGATCGTTAAGAACGAAGATGCCACGGCTGAAGAATTCGAAAGCCATGATCTGCACCGTGAGAAAATTATCGCCGGCGGCGCCGAAGCCAGTTTTACGCTGCGGCCGCTTGATAAAGGCTCCTACACCTTCTTCGGTGAGTTCAACCCGGAAACCGCTCAAGGCAAACTGATCGCCGAATAACCTCCAACAAAAGAAGATTCTATTATGATGCACCATCGTTCTCTTGCCGCCCTGCTGGTCATAACTCTTCTAATGGCAGGGACGGCTCATGCCGCTTCCATCAAAAGCCCGATTGTTCATCAAGGTGAGGCGGAATTTGAGGTTGAAGTCGAAGTCACCGACGACAAGGATTCGAACAAAGCTGGTGAGGCGGAGTTCGCAGTCGCTATGGGCTATGGGGTCACCGATTTTTGGTTTTTCGAGATCGAGTCCGAATGGGCGCGCGACGCTGGTTCACGCTTCAAGCACAAAGTGCTCGGGCTGGAAAATCGGTTCCAGATTCTGCCGCAAGGTGAGTATCTACTTGATGTTGGCTTTTACGCTAAATATGAGTTCGGTACACGGAAAAACGCGGCAGATGAATTGACCCTCGGTCCAATCTTCCAGCAGGATGTCGGCGATTTTCGCTTCACGGCTAACCCGTTCCTAAGTGTTGAGGTCGGTGGCGGCACGGATGCCGCACCGGAATTTAAATACGGCCTACGCGCGCAGTATTTGCTGCATAAGGCGTTCATGCCCAGTGTCGAATTCCACGGCAACACCGGTGAAATCATCGCCAGTAAACGCCAGAGTGAGCAGACACATCAGCTAGGCCCGGTTGTCTCCGGTAGCCTCTCGGCAGCACCGCTCGGCCTGCCAGGTAAGTTCGGCTACGAAATCGGCGTGCTGTTTGGCGTCACGGACGCCACGCCAGATCAAACCTATAAAGCTAAGCTGGAGTATGAGTTCGCGTTTTGAGCCGCGCCAGAAGGAGCGGATTTCTTGCTAAACAATTTCACATTATTCTGGATGCAATTTTCTGTCCTCGTATTTGAGGAAAAGAAAATTGCTCCATGATAACGGTTAGAGTGATTTTAATGCACCGCATATGACTGTCCTTAAAGGCCGATCCGTTTTTGCAGTGCTAGAGTAGCCCGTGGTAGAGGAAGTCGCCGTCACCATGTTAGCCCAGGTTTGGGCAGAAAATTGACACTGCTGCATTCCTTCAGGCTTTTGTCTGCGCTCGCTGCCTTGAAATCTGTTCCTGAAGAGTGCTTTGCCACCATATTTATGGCTTAATTGGAATCTCTTTTAGGCCGGGTGGTGGGGCTAGCGCAGCGTCCGCCGCTTTCTTCGCTGCATCATTCAGCGCTGCTTCGCGGGCTTTGCTTTGCGCTTCCAGCACTTCTCTTTCCAGTTCGATAATGCGCTCGCGTAATACCTGCTCCTTGATTTTGGCGACGGCATCCATTCGGATATCTTGCAATGGATCGGCTTTGGTATGCGCGAGTTCGCCGCGCAACGCCTTGTTCTCCTGCTCGAGCAGAATGACTTTTTCTGACCACTCCTTCCACAGTTCCTGGCGCAGGTCTGGGGTGGCATTGTCGCCGGCATTGCTGCTGGTCATGGTGTCGGTGGCGTGCGTTGCCTCAGAAGCCTTTTTTTTTAAGGCTGAAACCTCAGCTTTATCGTCGGTCTGATTTGCATCGGGCTTTGATGCCGCAGCCGGCTGGTCTGGCGGTTCACGAGTCTCAGGCGCTTTGGCCTCTTCCGGCGGACTGACTGCGAGATTGAGGTCAAGTCCGTTGTAGTGCAGCGGTTGTTCTGTTTGTCTGGGCGGCGTGAGCGCGGCATAAGCCGACAGCGCTTCGTCGGCGATTGCTTTACCGACCAGCGGGGCTGTCTGGGGCGGCGCGATTTTCACGGTTTCGCCACTGCGCGCAGTGATGAATAATGGCATTTTATCGGGTGGTTCACCGGTGCGAAATGCCTGCGGTGGTGATTTGATCGGGCGTGTCATGACCGGCTGCGCTGCAGGTAGCAAGCCTAAGCCGGTCAGTATGTTGGTAACGGTGGACGCACGCTGCGTTACGGGTTCTGGTGTTGCTGCTGGTTCGAAAGTTTCAGTTGGTGTGCCTGAGGTTTCAGGCGCCATTGCGGCAATTGGAGGTGGCAATACCTCAATCACTATCGTCGGGCTGAATGCCGGATTATCTGGAGGCGTACCGGCCGGTATGGTGGAAGCTGGGTTGGCTGGTGATGCGACGATCGGTATATTGGGCGTATGGCTGCGCTTTGCCGCCGTGTCCGTGGCTGCACTCGTCACAGCGGCCTGGAGTGCATTTTGTTCCGGTGGCAACAACCGCAAGCCAGTCAAGACGCCGGTAGTGACACGCTGCGGCACGAGGGGCGGCGCCGTGTTTTTGGCAAGCGGCATAGCTCCCCCAGCCTGAGCGGGGGGTAGGGTTGATTTGGCGATTGGAGTGAGCTTCGGTTCCTGAACCACGGGCCGCGCTGCGGTTGCGGTTTGTTCCTCGACGCTTTGGGGTGGTGACGAGGTGCTTGACCGTGAAATTGCCTCGTTCTTCAAAGTCGCGAGCACACTCGTCAAATCTGACTTGCGCGGTGTTCGGTACGCAGCAGTGTTCTTATCTGACATGCGATCGCTGGCTGCCAGCGGCACGTTCCGCAGACCATCCTGCAAACTGGCGAATGCCGACCGTGTCTTCTGTGTCTGGCCGGCGGGCGACGGCCAGGGTACATCGGCTAGCGCCCGGTCGGCAAAATGGGAATCCAGTCGCCGCGCCGAGACAGCATCTTGACGGTTAGCCTGCTGGCTAATGTCTGCTAAAGCGTCGTCGGCGAGTTTGCCATCAAGCACGCCGCCAGCTGCTTGCGCGCCACTCGGACAAACTAGCAATATCGTCAAAAGCAGGAATCGGCGCCAGGCGACGTTGTGTGGCGATCTCTGTTCAGCAGTGGACACAGAACCGCTCTTTCTGCAATGCCCCGATTTGCCGTAGCAAGGCATAGCTGTTCAAGACCATCTCCGATTCCAACCGCAAACCCTTCTGGTGCGCGCTGTGTAACCTTTCCTCGCCTTCGATTATGTTAATGACATCGCCTTCGCCAAGTTCGAATTGTTGTTGATAAAGCATCTGCAAGGACTCGCTAGCGATGACCTCTTTTATATTGGCGGCCAGGTCGCGCTTCGTTGCCAGCAACTGGTTATAAGCCTGGCGTACGCTTTTTTGCAGATCGCGCATCAGCTTGTCGCGACGAAAATCGTTCTCGCTGATCTGGCTTCGCAGCCGCCCGGTCTCCGCTTCGCGCGCGAAACCGTCAAAGATGTTGTAATTCATAACCACCATGGCTGAGGCGCCGCGCACCCGTCCGACGCGCCCTCCGACATCTTGGCTTTGCTTGGCCTCCAACTGCAGGCTCATGCTGGGGAAATATTTGCCGGATTGTCCTTCTTCCTGACGCTCCAATGCGGCACGGTCAGATTGGTTCAGCTGCATTCCGGCGTTTTCCTGGCGTGCTAACGAAAAATACGCATCCATCTGTCGGGCAGTTGGGTCAAACTGTTCCGGACGTTGCGCCTCGAACGGGGGTAGCACACCGGTCAGGCTTTCCAGTTCGCTGAGGGCTTTCGCGAGATCGGCCTCCGTGCTGTTTTTAGTCGATTTCGCTGCGGCTAACCGTGAATCCACATATTCTTTTTTCGTCTTACTCTCTGCGCCAGCCGCGGCCATCAACTTTATTTTGTTGGCAATGCCGGTCACGACGTCGACAAATCGCTCCGCTTCGCTCTGCGCACGCTGCGCGCGCCATACATCCACATAGGCGCCGATGGTGTCGTAGAGAATCTTCTCCATCGTGATGCGTGCTTGCAAATCGGCCGATTGCACCAGCTGCTTGCGGCGTTCAACCTCGCTGTCAGTAACGAATCCGTCGAACAGCAACTGCGTGACGATGACTTTAGCATCATAGGACTGGCTGGGCTGCCCCAACGGATCAAGCGTACCGGCCGCGCTGGGGTCGTTATATTCTTGTCCAGCTTTGAATGTGGCGCTGATCTGCGGGTAATAGGATGACCGCGCTTCCGTCACTGCGAAATTAGCCTGTTTGTTTTTTTCTAGTGCGATCATTACGTCCGGATTTTTATGCAACGCGAACAGCGCCGCCGTTTCCATGGACAGTGGCATGGGATTGTTGGCCCAGGCCGTGCCAGAAAACAGGAGCGTACCGCCCCAGAGCAGGCATCGCATAACGCGGTATGTCAATCCCGGAGCGCTGCTCCGAAGATAAAAACGAATCACCATGGAAAATAAGGTATTACGGCGTCAAGCGGATGCGAAGCCAATTATAAGTATTGTCGTGGAGTTCTGCTGGTACGTTGCTGATTTTCACACGCTCAGCAAATACATCCTCCAAGAGCAAAACGTTTCGAACATTTAACGATCGGCCTAACGACAGCTCGCGTGACAAGGATTGCGTCGTTGCGGCCGGATTGTCCGGCGACTCCAGCAGCAGTGTTTTGTCTTTGAAAGTTGGGTCTTGTTTCAGTCTGGTGATAAATTCCTTGATGATTTTTGTCGTATCTGGATTAACGGTGATGCCGCTCTCGTCATAAATGATGATCAAGTTGGTGCTATCAATGCTGGTTTCAACCTTCTGGTTCTGCGTTT
Organism: uncultured Rhodospirillales bacterium; assembly: GCA_964403435.1. Classification (GTDB taxonomy): domain Bacteria; phylum Pseudomonadota; class Alphaproteobacteria; order UBA9219; family RFNS01; genus JAGOHT01. Next base: position 5,058 of record CAYOGS010000134.1, read on the forward strand.
TGCCCATCGCAGCGCGCGTTTTCTGTAAGGCTTCTTCGCTGGCTTGCAAGGACTCCGTCAAATACGTGTTCTTGACGCT
>CAYOGS010000134.1:5146-5700 GCA_964403435.1 uncultured Rhodospirillales bacterium
GCTTAACTGTTGTACAGCCTGTTGGCCGGCCGCTTTGGTTTTCAGTTCTTCGAGCGTAATTTCGCCAGCTTCCAGCTTTTTTAAATACTCGTTCAGTTCTTTCGCGGCATCGGACTGAGCTTCTTTCTTGCTTTCCTCCATCACACTCTTCTTCATCTTCACGCTTAGAAAGAACATCGTCACCGAAGTAATCAGCATGAAAAACATAAAGACGGTAACAACTGACGACAAAATGTCCACGAAGCCGGGCATGGCTACGTCGCCAAGGTCGCCTTCGTCATCCGCGTGCATGGTTAGGTAACTCCTTAGGCTTTATCCGACTCCGGAGATTCTGCCCGACTGCCTTGCTCGAACAGGCGCAGCAACTGGTCTTCACCGTTTTGCTGCAATTCTTCCAGCAGTAAGTTAACCTGCGTGACAAGGCTAGAAACCGCGTGTTCGTTCTCTCGATTGTCCGCTGATGGTGTAGGAAGTAGCTTAAGGCTGCGCACTTCTTGCAGCAATCCGGTCTGGACTTCACCAAGTTGCGCAAAGCCGGCGGTATGCTGCTGCAC
>CAYOGS010000135.1:0-5640 GCA_964403435.1 uncultured Rhodospirillales bacterium
TTTGTTCCAAATCCTCGCTCATGCTTTGGCGGCTGTTTGTCTGGTTGGCAGCCCCCAGCCGGGCACCTCGCGTAAATTGCTGAAGCCGAACGTGTCGAAAGGAACATAGCTGCCCAGGAACCAAAGCGGTGCTTCCTGAGCACCGTAACTCACGCTGGCGAAGCCGCCATCCTCAGCCGTCAGATCAACCACCGTCACCTCGCTAGCCGGCGGCGCCAGCTGGCGAACGAATTCGCCTTCATAGCCGGCATAGCGGGCGGTTTTGATATCCGTGACGGTGTAGCTACGACTCATAATAAATAAGCTTTGCTTGAGGTGCAGGTTGCGCACCAGATCGTCATCAAGTGGCGGCTGTTCCAACGGCAGGGAGACGGCAAGGCTGCCCTGCGCCTCGGCCAGCCAGCCTTGCCTACCATCGTCAAACAGCATCAGCCATTCGTTCCAGCCGCCATCCACCCAGGCCATGCGGATGCGGCCTATGAGCGTGAAACCCTGGCGTGCGCCGGGCGTCGGCGTATAAAAGCCGGTAGTTCCCAGCTGGAACGGCGAGACATCGCTTGGCAGCACGGCGCATTGGCCGATGGCGGCAATATCGGTACCGTGTCGCACCACCAGAGTGCGGCAATAAGGGCAGACGGCCGACACGGCAATAGCAGAGCGGAAGCCGATTTCCGCCCCGCAGGACGGGCAGGCGGCGGTGACCATTACTTGATCTGCGCCAGCAGCTCGGCTTTCTTGGCGTCGAAGTCGGCCTGCGTGATGACGCCGCGCTTTACCAGATCAGCCAGCTTTTCCAGTGCCGCGAACGGATCGTTGCCGGTTTGGCCGCCGGCCGCTGGTGCTGCCATCCCGCCGACGGCGCCGGCCATCATCTGTCCCATCGCCAGCCCCGCGCCCAAACCAGCACCGGCTCCTGCCACACCGCCCGGGTTGGCAGCGGCGATCGGCATGCTCTCCGCCGTTTGGAATTTGGCATAACGGTCAAGATCGCCAACCATGCGCATGGAAGACGCTTTATCCAGATGCGCCTGCAACTCTTCGGGCAGCGAGATGCTTTGCACAAAGAAAGTTTTCAGCTCCAACCCGTATTCCGTGAACGCCGGTGCCACGGCGCTCTTCAGCGCTTCAGAGAATTTCAGCTGGTTGGCCGCCATGTCGAGGAACGGCACATTGCTGCTGCCGAAGAACGCGGCCATGGATGTCAAGATCGTGGCGCGCAATTGGCCTTCCAGATCGGCCACCGTGTATTGCGGTGTGGTGCCGCTCAGCTTGCTCCAGAAGGGCTGAATGTCCTTAATGACATAGGAATAGATGCCGTTGGCGCGCAGTCGCACCACGCCGAATTCCTTGTCGCGCAGGGTGATGGGTTGGGCTGTGCCCCATTTCTGCTCTGTTTGTTCGCGCAGGCTGAAGAAATAGACATCCGATTTGAACGGCGATTCAAACAGCTTGTCCCAGTTCTTCAATGCCGTCATTACCGGTAGGCTTTTGGTGGTCAGCGTATAGCTGCCGGGCCCGAAAACGTCAGCCACCGTGCCTTCGTTAATGAAGACGGCGCGCTGGGATTCGCGCACGGTCAGCGCGGCACCATTCTGGATTTCCATGTCGGCCATTGGGAAGCGCCAAGCCAGTACGCCGGGGCCGTCCTCCGTCCATTGAATGACATCAACAAACTGCTTGCCGATGATATTAAACAGACCCATGGCGACCCCCCTCCAAGCGGAAGCAAAGTGAAAGAGCAGCGGAAACTATCATATCTGCAGGGGGGCACAATAAAAATGCGCGTCGAATTACTTTTGCCACTTCAAGGCTCCGTCGGGTAACGCCGCCGCTCCTGCCAGCGACATTGCGGCTGGCTGGCATCGTCATGCACGCCGTCTGTGATCAGGCGGGTGACGCGCTCGTCGGCCAGATAGCCGCTGTGCGCACTCAACGGGTCGGCGAAGCGGACAGCGCCGAACAAATCCTTCTCTTGTGCCACATTGAGGCTGACATTAACCAGTTGCGCGCATAGACGGCTATCCAGCGTGTTACGGGCGAAGTCTTCCTGCACCGGGTAGGAGAGAATATCGTTCGGGTCGCTGAAGGCGATGACGTTAAGCTGGCCTAAGACGCGCTGGTTGCCCAGCGGCGCCGTCGCGCCGCAAAAATCATCCAGTCGGTTAAGCGCCTTTTGCGGTTTGCGTCCTAGCTGCAGGAGCGGCAGCTGGTTGGAAAGCATGAAGACGGTGAATTTCTTATCGCGGAGCGCGGCGCGCAATTCCGTCACTTTCGCCTCCTGCGGCAGAATTGCGAGTTCGCGGGCAAATGACTGAATGGTGTCTATGGTGATCAGGCTGCCCAAGCTGTGAGTGATGAAAAAGGCCTCGTCTTGCCGCAGCGCTGCTACATTTGCAGTGCCGCTGCCCTGGCAGCGCCTGCCGCTGCTCTGCGCCGGCAAATTACTCCAATTGTTGCTCATCATCCAGCACGTTGCCTCCTGCACCGCGCCGGTTATCTGCGCCTGACCGGCACCCATATAGATGAGCATGTCCGGTACAGTCTGGTTGAGGAAACTTTTCAGCGATTTGTTGATGCTGGCGCGCGCCAGGCCTTCCGTGTTTTCCGAGTCATAGGCCAATTGCTCTTTTTGCGGTTGCGTCAGGTTGGCCCAAGTCAGTTCATAAAATAGCAGCGTCCTGCGGCCGCTGGCATCCGCGTGGCGCGTGACCTTGAGCGCCGCGTGCCGGTCAGTCTCACTCGAAACGCCGTCGGCGATAGCGATGGTCTTGGTTTCGGCATCAGTGACATTCAAGCCAAGCGACTGGACGATGTTATCACGGAAGCGGTTGGCATAGCCGGGCAGGTGAGTGCCGATGCCATGCACCATCAGCACTTTGGTCACGCCATTCTGTTCCGCTTGTCGCGCCAGACTTTGCCGCAGCCCGTCAAACCGCGCGCCTTCAATGGTGCATTGCCGCGTATCCGCTTCCTCATACTCCAGCACAGCTTCCGTCACACCTTTGGAGATGCTGCTGCAGCTGGAAAGGAAAAATAGTGTGCAGGCAGCAAGCGAGAGCAAGGCAAAAGTGCGGAGCATCGGGGTTGTTCCCATCATCGGGGTGGACTAAGCTACCGATACCATCGCGTTCCAACTGAGGCCAGAGCGAATGATGAGCGCCCGGATATGCCTTCGCTACCAGCCTCTGCGATCCTTTAGCCGCACATTGATCATACTGGCCTTCGCGTTACTGCTGGCCGGAGTAGCCGGAGCGCAAACTTACGAGTCCAGCGCCGGAAAACTCAAAACCACCGTATTGGCTAAGGGCCTGGTGCATCCGTGGGGGCTGGCCTTTTTGCCCGATGGCCGCATGCTGGTAACAGAGCGCGTAGGCACACTGCGGATCGTAGCACCGAGCGGCATCGTCTCGCAGCCCTTGTCGGGCGTACCAACCGTTTATGCCGACGCGCAGGGCGGCTTACTGGATGTCGCGCTCGACCCCAATTACAAGACCAACAATCTCATCTACCTCACCTTTGCTGAGCTGGCAGCGGAGGGCAAAGCCACTACGGCCGTGGCACAGGCGCGGCTGGCCGGGTTGACGTTGCAGGATGTCAAAGTCATTTTCCGCCTCTATCCGCCCTTACAGGGTAATAAACATTTTGGCTCGCGCCTGGCTTTCGCGCAGGACGGCACGCTCTTCGTTACGCTGGCTGACCGGCTACATTATTCGGAATGGGCGCAGCATCCGGCCACGCACCTGGGCAAAGTGGTGCATATCACGACGACAGGAGAACCGGCGCCCGATAATCCGCGCGCCGAAGGCCGATTGCCAGAAATTTGGTCATCTGGGCACCGCAACATGCAGGGTGCGGCGATCGAACCCCAGACCGGCGCGCTGTGGACGGTGGAACATGGGCCGCGCGGCGGCGATGAAGTCAACATCGAACGCCCCGGTAAAAATTATGGATGGCCGGACGCCAGCTATGGCTCGCATTACAGCTATTGGCCAATTCCCGATGACCATGCCGGTCGCGGCTTCGAAGAGCCGGTACATTACTGGACACCCTCTATCTCGCCATCGGGTATGGCATTCTATACCGGCACCCGTTTTCCCAGCTGGCAGGGCGACTTGTTTGTTGGCGCGCTGAGTGGCAAATGCCTCATCCGGCTCGATTTGGAGAATGGCAAAGTACTGCGTGAAGAACGCTTGCTGAAGGAGATGGACGAACGCTTCCGTGATGTGCGGCAGGGGCCGGATGGCTTGCTGTATTTGCTTACCGACAGCAACGAAGGCACCTTGCTGCGGCTGGAGCCGGCGCAATAACCTATGATTTAAGCTGTGGACGGCTGGTCGTAGCGGATGAACAGCACTTCAACTGGCTCATGTCCAGCAGGCGTGCGGAGGATGACTGTGTCTCCCACCCGCGCTTTGAGCAGCGCCTTCGCCAGCGGCGCCTGCCAGCTGATTTTGCCGAGCGCGACGTCGGCTTCATCCAACCCTACCAGTGTCACGGTATGCTCGCTATTGTCAGCACGCGCATAGGTTACCGTCGCACCAAAGAAAACCTGACGCAGCTGCTGCTGCTTGGCGGGGTCAACCACCTCGGCGCTTTCCAGCCGTTTAGTGAGGTAGCGCACGCGGCGGTCAATCTCCCGTAGGCGCTTCTTGCCATAGAGGTAATCGCCGTTCTCGGACCGGTCGCCATTGCCAGCAGCCCAGGCGACGATATCGACGATTTTCGGCCGCTCCTCGCGCAGCAATTGCCGCAATTCGGCTTGCAGTGCGGCGAAACCGGGCGGCGTCATATAGTTCTTTACGCCAGTGGGCAGGGCAGCATCTGCCTCATCCGGCGTGTCGTCTGCATTGTCGTCGGTTTCTTTGGTGAAGGCTTTGCTCATAGGGCTACTTTATGCAACGGACTGCCATCAGCGCAAGCCGGTCATCGTCAACTCGCTTGCCAGCGCCACAGGAGCAGCACGGCCGAGAGCAGAAGTAGGACATTAATGCCGGCTTTAAAACGTTGCTCGGAAAGGAATTTCGGCAATCGCGAACCCAGTACCATGACCAGGCAGAACACAGCCAGGCAGGGCAGAAAATAGGCGTGCACCGCTGTGCTTTGTAGAATGTCACGGTAATCCAGCGCGAAGCGGAAAAAATTCAATAGGGTCAGCGCCACGATGATGGTGGCGCGGAATTGCGCTTTCGGCAGATTCTGCGTCCGAAAATAGGTCACCAGCGCCGGGCCACCCATGCCGGTAAGGCCGGAGATGAGGCCACCTGAAACACCGGCGAACAGCGAACCGGTTTGGCCAGGCGCCTGGAGCCGCCAGGAAAATTTTAGATAATCGCCCGCCACGAACAAAATGAGGTAGAAGGCCAGGAACAGCCGCAGGGTCTGCGCATCCACCACGTCCAGGAGCATCGTGCCAATGACCGCACCAGCCAGGATGCCGATGGGCATGAATTTTAAGGCCGACCAGTCAATCTGTCGCCAAGCCGTGACCAGCAGTACGGATTTTAGACACTGGAACGTCAGCATCAAAAACACGGCATCTTTTGGTGGCACCATCAGGCTGAGAAGGGGAATGGCGATGAGGCCGCCGCCGAAGCCGAAACAAGCCTCAACCAAAAATGTCAGACCCATGAGCAGGACGAC
>CAYOGS010000136.1:0-5600 GCA_964403435.1 uncultured Rhodospirillales bacterium
TCTGTGCTCTGTGTCGGTGTCGGCGGCCTGGGGTCGCCAGCCGCGCTCTATTTGGCAGCGGCGGGCGTTGGGCGCATCGGCCTGGTTGATTTTGATGTCGTCGATGAAACCAATCTGCAACGCCAGATACTCTATACCAGCGACGATGTTGACAGGCCAAAAGTACTCCAGGCCAGAGACCGGCTTGCCGCCTTCAACCCGCAGATAAAGCTAGAGGCGCACAATACCGCGCTCTCTGCCGCTAACGCTTGTCAGCTTTTTGAAGCCTACGACGTCATTCTTGACGGTACCGATAATTTTTCAACAAAGTTTCTCATCAACGATGCGGCGTATAAGACGGGCAAGCCATGGGTGTATGGCGCGATACAGAATTTTGATGGCCAGGTCGCCGTGTTCGGCTCGGCAGCAGGTCCGTGCTACCGTTGTTTGTATCCTGAACCGCCCAAGGCCAAAATTATGAACTGTGCGCAAGCGGGTGTGCTTGGGGCGGTTGTTGGTCTTGTCGGGGTAACGCTGGCCTTGCAGGCCATACAGCTGCTTGTGGGCGACGGGGGGTTTGAGCCCTTAATCGGCAAGCTCTGGCTGCTTGATGGCAAGACAATGACCACACAAACGCTGGCGGTAGCCAGGAATCCGCAATGTGCGGTTTGTGCCCATGCCAGAGAAGCCGTTACTCTCCCGCAGGATGCTGTGGGGTGCGTTGCTGTGCGAGAAGTCGCCGCGAGCAAGTTGGCCACGCTGCCAAGCAATTTTGTTATGGTCGATGTGCGTGAACAGAGTGAGTGGGCGCAAGGACATGTTCCGAATGCGGTGCTTGCCCCGCTGTCATCTTTGGAAGCTGGCGACGATTGTGTCCTGCCGCTTGACGTTCTGCTGGTTGTCTATTGCCAAAGAGGCGCGCGCAGCCGTCGCGCGGTCGAAATCCTAGCGCAACGCGGCTATCAGAACATGTTAAGCCTTGCCGGCGGCTATCAGGCCTGGTTGCAGCAGGGTCCGCAGACATAAACCGGGAAGATTATGGCGGGGCTAGGAAGCTCGTGCAGCATCCTGCCGTGGTCGCTTGTCGTTGCGGATATCGACCTGCACGACGAGTTCCAGACCATCGCTCATCAGCCGTATGCCATCGCGATTCCTGCCGATTTTTCTGAGCAACGCCACGGCGTCCTTGGGGAGTCTGAGAATCAAAGCAATCGTTTGGCCGCTATTGGTTGCGGCGAAGTGCGGCTGCTGACCGTCTTGCCAGATTTCGAGCCCGATGGCGAGGGGCCGCGTCGGCAGCGCCATGCGCAGTCTCTGGCCAGCCTCCAGCTGCTGGAGTTCGTCGGGCGATATTTTGCAAGTGAGAGAATGCTCGGCAAGCTTGAGATTCATGATTGGGTTAGCTCCTGCCATTCTTGTTGGGTGTTGAAGTTCCGCATAAACCCGGCAGCGCCGTCCGGGAGAGCGATGGGCTTGATTGCGTGTAAAGCCAGAAGCTCGCGAACCGAAGGCGCATGGCTGGGGCGGTATGGCGGCACAAAATAGGCAGGCAGGGGATAATCCTGGTAATAGGACCCCCCCGGCTGGAGGAGCAGCCGCTGCAGGAGTTCAGCGTTCAGCAGCGGCATATCGACCGGCACGAACAAGTACCCCGCCGGGGCGGGGTTGGTTGTCATGATAGTGGCCATGGCGATGCCCGGCCCTTGAAAGGGGGTGTGGTCGGGCAAGCCATCATACCCTTGAACGGTGCCGCTGATCAGGGGGTGGGCAATGCCAATCTGCTGCAGCAGGGCAACCATATGCGCGAGCAATGGCTGGCCACGATAATCAAGCATGGCTTTGTTTTGCCCCATCCGCGATGAGCGCCCCCCGGCGAGGACGACCCCCGCGATCGATTGCTGCGCCCTAGCCATTGAGCGAGTGCCCCGGTAACCAGGCGCTTTTACCGTCCAGGTAATGTTCCTGCTTCCATACCGGAAGCCGGGTTTTGATGGCTTCGATGACAAGACGACAGGCCGCAAAGCAGTCCGCCCGGTGCGGCGTGCTCACCGCGATGAGTACGCTGATCTCGCCAACCGCCAGATGCCCTTGAAAATGCGCCACATAGAAATGGGCACCCGGCCACTGGGTGCTGCCTTCCTCACAAATGGCCTGCATGGTGCGGAGCGCGAGCGGTTCATGAACGTCATAAGTGATGCCGCTGACTTGCTTGCCCTCGTGGTGGTTGCGCACGACACCCGCAAAAAAATCGATGGCGCCGTGTCCGGGGTCGCGCACCGCATCCAGCGCGGCACGCATCGTGAGAGGTGTTTGCAGTATATGCACCGCAATTCGTGACGGCACGGCTAGCCTCCACAGACCGGCGGCAGAATGACAAGCGCGCGAGAATCAACCGCGAGTTGAGCGTCATTGGACAAAATTGCGATATTGTCCGCGAGCGCCGAGTCTTCAACGAGTTGGCGATGCTCAGCGCCCAGCGCCTGCCATAACGCTGTCTTGACCGCCGCGACGGTCGAACCGACGGGGATTTCCAGCTCTATTCCGCTCCCCATGGTGCGAAACACCCCAAAATATTTGATATGAACCGTTGTCATCTTGCTGTCCGCAATCAAGATTGTTGATTGATTCTGCTGAGAGCCGTGCCGATAAAGGGCCGCAGTATATCCCAGCACTCTCGAACAGCCTTCAGGCTGCCCGGCAGGGCAATAATCAGCGTCCCGTCCTTCATGCCGGCGGTCATCCGCGATAACCAGGCCGTTTCCGTGATGTGCTGGCTTTCCTGCCGCAGCAGGTCGCCCAGACCATCCAGCATTTTATCGCATAACGCGACCAGGACATCGGGGGTGACATCGCGGGGGCCGGGGCCTGTGCCCCCGGAGGCCAGCAGAATATCGGGTTGATGCGCGCGAATGATCTGGCGCAGCGAAGCGGCAATTGTGGTCATTTCGTCAGGCACGACCTCGTAGCCGACGACGTCGGCTCCGGCCGCGGCGAGTGCGGTGCGCAGAAATGCGCCAGATTCATCGGCGTAGGTGCCGCGGCTGGCCCGATCGCTCATCACCAGCACGGCCGCGCTGGTGCCGGCCAGCTCGTTCTGCGGCAACTGCTGCCGCAGCCAGTCAGGAATGCCAGCAGGATTAATCCAGAGTCCGCTTTTACCCCCGCTTTTGACCAGCAGGCGAACAGTGTGAATGGATAAATTGGGGTCTACCCCTTTGGTCAGATCCCAAAGCGTCAGCAAGGCCGCCTGGGTGCCGCACAGTGCTTCCATCTCGACACCCGTTTTGGCATGCGCGCGCACCTGGCAATAGGCAATGACGGCCCGGTCGTCGTCCTGGAGCTCAAAGTGGACGGTTGCCTGATCGAGCGGCAGCGTATGACAGAGCGGTATCGTATTCGGGGTATTCTTGGCGGCCATGATGGCGGCAGCCTCGGCCAGGGCGAGGACATTGCCTTTTGGCAACGTCCCGGCCTTCAGGGCGGCATATGCTTCTGCGCCCAGCACAATGCTGCCGCTTGCCACCGCCATGCGCCAGGTCGGCCGCTTGCGTCCAACATCAATCATCTTGAACTGGGCAACGCAGGTATCAGGAAACTGCAGGAAAGCCGAACTGGGCATCATGATGATTATCCTCCGATGGACGCCAGATGATGGGTCGCGCCGCTGTCTTGATGATGCAGCCCGTGCCCGGCGCGTTTATGTTGCAGGAGACTGACGATCCGGCTCTGCAGCTCCGCAGCCTGCCCGTCATGCTGCAGCCAGCGCCGCAGTGAATAGCCTTCCTCTCCAAACAGGCAAAGGTGCAGATTGCCGCGCGCCGAAACCCGCAGGCGATTGCAGCTCTGACAAAAATCCTTGCCATAGGGGGCAATGATGCCAATGCGCCCTGTGCCGCCCGGATGCATATATTCGATTGCCGGCCCGTCGTCATGCGCACGGATTGTCTGCTGCCACCCGCGCGCCCGCAGCGTATTGGTAATAAAGTCACTCGAGACATGATACTGCGCGAAATAGTCCTTGTTATCCAATGTCCGCATCAGTTCGATGAAGCGCAGGGTGAGATTCTTGGTAACGACAAAATCGATGAAGGCATCCAGCTCGCTGTCATTCACGCCCTTGAGCAGGACCGTATTGATTTTGATCTTCTGAAACCCGGCTTCGCGGCAGGCGGCAACCCCCTGCAGAATCTCATTCAGACGGTCATGGCCGGTGATATGGCTAAAAACCGCGGGACGGAGCGAGTCGATGCTGATATTGATGGATCTGATGCCTGCGGCCGCATACGCAGCGGCGCGTTCACGCAGCCGGTAGCCGTTCGTCGTGACCGCGACTGTCTGGATGCCGGGAATACGACTGACTGACCGGGCGATTGCGACAAAATCCGTCCGTAATGTCGGCTCCCCGCCGGTGAGGCGTATTTTCTTCATCCCTAACGCGGAAAAGGCTGTCACCAGTCGTGTAATTTCGTCCAGCGACAGAAAATCGTCGCAGCCTGACTTTGTGTAGCCGTTGGGAAGACAGTAGCTGCAGCGAAAATTACAAACGTCCGTCAGTGACAGACGGAGATAATAAAATCGGCGACCAAAAGCATCCGCTAGGCCGGTGTTCGGTGTCATATGGCGTCTCCTTTCCAGACAGGGAGGCCGCGGCGTTTCCCCCGCAACCCCGGCCAAGAAGCCATATCGGTGACAACCGACTTAGGCTCAATGGCTTCGGAGCGATCCGGCGTTCTTCTCCGGATAATTCTTCAGGCGCATAGTGGCGGTAAAGCGCCTGGCGTAACTTGACCACAATCAAGTCGCGCCGCCTTTTATTTCAATAGATTAACACTGCAAGCAGGGTCGATTCTATTCTGCGGCATGATGCCGCAGTATGTGAGCCTGAGGATGCAACAGCCAGTGCAGATCATCATGGATATTGCTCGACTCGTAAAAAACACTGCAATGTTTCAAAGCATTGAAGATTCCGATCTCGCCTTGCTGCTGGAGCGTGCGCATCAGCGCCCCTATCAGAAGAACCGTGAGATTTTTGCCATGGGCGATGTGGCGGAGGCCTTCTATGTCGTTCTCAAAGGCTGGGTCAAGCTCTATCGCTTGTCGCGCGAGGGGGGAGAGTCGGTGATTCATGTCCTCGGCCCCGGCGAGTCCTTTGCCGAGGCGGCCGTGTTCAACAACAGCAGAACCTATCCCGTTCATGCTCAGGCGCTGGAAGAGACTGTGCTGCTGGAAATTCCGCGCAGCTTCTTCGTGCAAAAAATTGAGGAGGATAGTCAGTTCGCCTTGCGTATCCTTGCCGCAATCGCATCACGGCAACACTATCTTGTACAGCAGATCGAGCAAGTCACGACACGGACGGCACCACAAAGAATTGGAGCCTTCCTGCTAAGATTTTGTGAACACAAGGAGGGCAGTGCCCGTGGTTTCTGGACGGTCAACCTGCCCTATGACAAATCGGTCATCGCCCATCGACTGAGCATCCGGCCAGAGACGTTCTCGCGCGCCTTGGCAAAACTGTCCCCCTATGGCGTCAAGACCAACCCCAGCGGTGAGATAACGATTACCGATATGATGGCCTTGACGGATTATTGCGATATCTCGCTGTTTGGCAAGCCGTGCTGATA
>CAYOGS010000137.1:0-2393 GCA_964403435.1 uncultured Rhodospirillales bacterium
AGAAACCATGATCTGGTTGAGGCGATCTTCCCAATCCGCCTCTTCCTCGCCATTGCCGCCGTTGCCACTACCCGAGCTGGCGCCCAGAATACTTTTCAGCTCGCGGGCGGTTTCGCCGGTCTGGCTGGAATGCGCTTCGTCCACGATCACCAAAGGCCGATGCAGCGCTAGCAGATTACGGAAGGAAAACTTGATTGTACCGTTTGTTTCCTTGCGCTCCATGTCGGGCGCGTTGGCGCGAACGGTGGTGAAATGCGGCTCCAGATTTTCGGTATGAGCGTAAACTTTACGCTCATTGGTTTTCTTGACGCGTAACGCTTGCATGGTGCTGACGATGATGCAGGCGCGGGTTTGCAAATCGGCGGGCGTTATCTGGTCGAAGTCGCCGATGTCCAACACACGGAATCGCCCCTCAAAGGCAGTCTTCAGGGATTCATAATTCAGGTGGCCGGGCTTCTTCAGCGTTTCCAGCGTTTGGGTGCGGATTTGATCGGTCGGAACCAACCACAGGACGATAGGAAATTCTTTTTCCAGATAGGCGTCTGCCGCAAGCTTTGCCGTATGCGCCGCCAGTAGTGTTTTGCCCCCGCCGGTCGGCAGGCGCAGACAGACATAGGGAACGGTATCCAGTCCTTCAAGTGGACGATAAGAACGGCTTTCGCGGACGCCGGTTTTGGCCATATTATCGAACGCGGGCTTTGCGCCGATGACGCGGGCGGTTTCCAGATAGGCTTTCAGCACGCCGAGGGATTGTTGCTGATAGGACTTTAGCTGAAACATTCTGGTTATCCATACCTTGCAACGATTGTATCAATCCGAGACTGGAAAAACACATCGAACTCAAACTCAGCCTCAATGTTCTTTCCCTGCTTATTAAGGATCGGAACACTTCCATATTTCTCACGGAAACTGATAAGAACCGCCCTTTCAAGTAGCTTATAAATCTTTTTCTTTTTATAAGATTTTGGCCCTTTTCTTGTGCTGCTCCATATTATGTAGGCATCAAGCCTTCTGAAGCCGTGCAGTTCGCCTCGCCCATTATGTATTTTCTCAGAGGCGCTTGAAAGGACTCGCCACATGCCTGCCGTAGTTGTGCCGACATACACGATACGAGAACTGCCCTTGTCATACTTATAGGGACGATTGGCTACCAGAAGATATACAAGTTCATCGAAGTCCGTTGCGCTTACCGTTGCGGATAAAACAGGGTCGTACACTTCGTTGACATGACGCTTCCTTGGCATTTATGGTCACCTGTTAGTGTGATTTCACGTCATAAGGGGTTTGCTTGAAGGTGATACCCAAAGCGGCAAGGCGAGCGGGAGAGAGGCGGCAGGCTTCGCCATAAATGACCTTTGGCCCGTCATGTTTGGGCAATTCGGCTAGAACCTTGGCGGTCAAGACATTGCCGCCGTCGGGGCGCTTATCGCCAAGAATGCCGTTATAGAGCAGATAATAGGCCGTGCCGTTATGGATGCCTAGCAACGGACTGCGCGCTTCTTTGTATAGCGCTGTATGCGTCTCGGCAAACCAGATATGCGCAGCAAGGTGGGCAAAGCGGATTTCCGGGTTGATCCTTCCTTCGGAATCGAACACGGTCGAACCAAGTTTATAAAAGCGAAAGCCGCCGCCGCCTTGCCAGTTCGCGGCTTCGGAAATGCCGCCCTGTTCGCCTGCAATGACTTTTTGCAGGCGCGGTACACAATGCGTCACGGCATGATCGCCCATTTCAATGCCGATATAACGCCGCTCCATTTTATGCGCGACAGCGGCGGTTGTGCCGGAGCCAAGAAAACTATCAAGGATAATGTCTTTTGATTCTGTTGAAAGATGGAGAATGGTTTGAATTAGTCGTTCTGGCTTAGGTGTTGAGAATTTATCAATTCCAAAAATTGCCATCATTTCTTTTGCAGCCTCCTGTGTATGTCCGGCAAGAGTATGTTTCCATATAGACATGGGCATCATTCCTTGGCTGATCTTTGACATAAAATTTTTTAAAGAAGGGACTGCATTATCACCATTAATTCCCCACCAAATCCTGTTCTCTTGAAGATTCTTTTCTGTTACCTCTTTTGACATAGCCCATACCCTTGTTTTTTTTGGCCAGACTTCCTTGCCCGTTCTTGGGTGCCGAATGGGGTAAAATAAATTGGGGCGTTCTGCTGCCGAATAGCGGCAAGTATAATTTTCGGCTTTCCATGACCCGCGCGGATCGTTATCTGGATTTTTGTACCGTCCGGTTTGATCTTCAGTCAGCGGCAGCAGTTTTCGTATAAACGAGGCACTCTTACGATAAACAAAAAGATGATCGTGTACGTACCCAAATTCTTTAGTGTCAGGTGGCGGAGCATATCTTTTCTCCCAAGCAATATCGCAAAGAAAATTTTTGCGCC
>CAYOGS010000137.1:2403-5597 GCA_964403435.1 uncultured Rhodospirillales bacterium
AGCCTCATTGTCATCAATTGTCACCCAGATGCTGCCGTCTTCCGCTAACAAGTCACGCAGCAACACCAACCGCGGGAACATCATGGCGAGCCACTGGCTGTGTTCCAGATTATCGTCGTAATGCTCAAAGGCGCTGCGCGTGTTATAGGGCGGATCAATGAAAATGCATTTCACCCGACCTGCGTAATAGGGCAACAACGCCTTCAACGCCTCCAGATTATCGCCCTGAATCAGCATATTGGGCGAATCCGCATCGCCCGCACTTAGCGAATCCTCCGCCTCCAGCAACCGGTACGGAACCTGTTCCACCGCTTTCGTATGTTTGTCTCGATCAAGCCAGTGAAGAATGGGCATTGTAGTTACCTCAAGCAGCGCTTTGTATGGACTCTGTCTGCAGCGGAGGAGAAAGCAGCTCAAGAATCTTGTTGACCCATGACCTGCTCCCCGTTTATGAGCCACGAGGGAGTAGAATCTTTGGGTAAAGTAACTTGGGTCGTTGGGTGCGGCAAGAGGCTGGCGGTGTGACCGCCAAGAGTCTGACGCCGGAAGTCCGTGGCGCGATTTACCGGCACGCTACGGCCCCTACACCACTTGTTATAATCGCTACAACCGCTGGACCAAACGTAGGGTTTGGAAACAGATATTCGATACGTTGGCGCGAAAATCTAAGCATTCCCTGCACATGATCGACAGAACGATCGTCCGGGCCCATCGAGCGGCGAGCGGCGCAAAAGGGGGGGGAACTGGAGCAATGTATTGGCCGCTCACGCGGCAAGCGCACGACGAAGCTCCATGCCCTGGTCGATGGATCGGGACGACCGCTCGACTTCGTCTTAACGGGTGGAGAAGTTCACGACGGATCTATTCTGCCGGAGCTCTTAAATCTGCCGACCGCGCCTTTAGCCATCTGCGCTGACAAGGGCTATGACAGTGCCTCAAATCGGCAGGAAATTCGTGACGATAGAGCTGTCCCGGTCATTCCTTATCGTGCCAACGCAACGAACCCCAGGCCGTATGATAAACGCCTCTCTCGTGAACGTAACCTTGTCGAACCCTTCTTCTGCCGCATGAAAGATATGCGCCGCCTATCTCAGCACTTTGACAAACTGGCCAGAAACTTCCTGGCTGCCGTTCATCTTTTTTCTATCAGACTCTGGCCCCCCTATTGAGTCCTCACCCTAACCAAATCCGTTTACATCTGAGGTCAGTTGGGACTAACTTTGGGGGCCACCTAAAGCGGTCTAATAAAACGACTCCCATGCCACTTGCGGACCACTGGGTCAGGTGGTAAGCCTTCTCCTTATCCTGTAAGGTCGTACCTGCTCGCCCATTGTTTGGGGAATATTTCTCGCCAGCATATTTGTCGCTGACATATTTGATGAACAAGAGCACCAGCACATAATCTTTATACAGACTGGCATCCAAGCCGCCGCGCAGCGCATCGCACCCAGACCAAATTGACGAATAAAGATCGGATTTTAAACAGCAATACGATAGCGACTCCCACGGAACGGGCCGACTTATTCCATAACATGCTGCATTCCGGAGAGTATAGGAAGCTCTTGAAATAACTGGGATCGCTTACGGCCTTTGCAGATTTTTCCTTACTTCAACGGTTCGGTACCCGCCGCCAGAATATCCAGATAAGCTGTATAAGCGAAGATGCGATTGCGGGATTTCCCCGTCATTTCTTCCAACACGCCGATTTCGACCAGCTTCTGCACTGTACTAGTTGTTGACGGCACGGAGATGTCCAGCTCTGCCGCCGCCTTGGTGATCGCCAAATAAGGTTTTTTAAGCAGATTATCGTGGATTTTAAGTCCGCTTTTTGAGGCCTTCCCAATCTGGCGAATGCGCGCGCGGTCATGTTCTATAAGGTCTAAAATCTTTTTGGCGTCATCGGCGGCTTGCGTGGCGGTTGTCGCTACGCCATCAAGGAAAAAATCGCACCAGCGTTCCCAATCCCCTTTGAGCCGCACTTCCTGCAACAGGTCATAATAGAGCTGGCGGTGTTCCTTGAAATGCAAGCTGAGATACAGAATCGGTTGCCCCAGGACACCATCGGCACACAGCAGAAGAGTGATAAGCAAACGGCCTAAACGGCCATTGCCATCGAGAAAGGGGTGAATAGTTTCAAACTGGACGTGAATGAGCGCCGCCTTTACCAGCGCGGGTAGTTTTTGATTTTCATCATGCGCGAATTTTTCTAGATCGCTCATGAGTTCTTCAACTTTTTCCGGTGGCGGTGGCACAAACCGGGCCTTGCCGGGCCGGATGCCCCCGATCCAGTTTTGCGAACGACGGAACTCGCCCGGCGCTTTGGCTGAGCCACGTCCGCCGCGCAGCAGAATCTTATGCATCTCACGGATCAGCCGCACCGATAGCGGAAATCCACTCTGCATACGTTTAAGACCATGATTCAGTGCCGCGATGTAGTTGGATACCTCTTCCACATCATCTACGGAAACACTGGGGCTCTCTTCATTCTCAAAAAGCAGCAGATCGGATAGCGAGGACTGGGTTCCTTCGATTTGGGAAGACACCAGCGCTTCTTTACGCACATACATAAATAAGAACAGACCAATATCCGGCAACAGCTTAGCTAGTGCATCGAGTCCGCCCAAGGCTTTCATGGCTTGATCGAGGGGTTGATAGAGCCGATCCATGTCGAGGGGAGGCTGTGGCGGTAATTCCGCCGGAACATAAGACTTGAATGCCTCTCCAGCTGTGCTGCTAGAAACATAAGTTCCAAGCCGTGTGTTTTTGTCCATTTTTGCCATTTCGCCCGTACCAAGAAGGCTGTTCTTCGGGTGAATTCTGCCCTAAATAAGAAAATGCCTTATTAAGGTTTAGGATGCAAAACCTAAATAAAGAAGTTTTTTATTGAGGCTTAGAATCCATGACCACGCCCTCAGAAATACTTAGATCACGGTATTCTGCGCCCTCCATTCAAAACAGAGCCAATCTCATCGAAAAGCTTGCGCATGATAGCGTGTTGCCGAGCTACGTATAGCTGAGCGACTTCCACCGAAATATGGCCCCTGTTCACACAGCGTGCCAGTTGGTTCAGGTTCGGGCCTTGGGCATGACGCGCCGTCCATTACGCTTCAATCCTGAATACCTTTCCCTTGGGTGTGAACGGTAATCTGCCATAATTAGGCATCAGGAATGCATGTTCCCTGCTAATTGAAAGT
>CAYOGS010000138.1:0-5578 GCA_964403435.1 uncultured Rhodospirillales bacterium
GGCCTATAGCAGCCCGGCCAAAATGGCAACCGAGCCACCTTTGCCGCTGCGCGCCCAGCCTGCACCGCTGGCTGCAGCGCGACGCGTGGAAATGCCACCGCGCCGTAACTTCAGCGAAGCGCATGAAGATGTGCGCCGCCTGACCGTTGGTCGCGAAATCACTTTGACCGGCGAGATCGCCACGTGCGACGTCTTGGTGGTGGAAGGCAATGTCAGCGCCACCTTGCGCGACGGGCGGCTCATCGAAATCACTGAAGCCGGTACTTTCCAAGGCTCGGTGGAAATCGACAATGCGGATATCGCCGGCAAGTTTGAGGGTGATTTGGTTGTGCATGACCGCCTGACCGTGCGCTCCACCGGCCGCATCACCGGTCGGGTCCAGTATGGCGAATTGGAAGTTCTGGCTGGTGGCCAAATCATCGGCGAAATGCAATCCGTCGCGCCAGCTCTGGCAGTCGGCAGTAGCAGCAGTTCCTACAAGGACCCGGCCAAAGTCATCGCCAGCCTGGAGCAAGACCAGCAGGCGATGCTTGCCGATGATGTCAAGCCCCTGCCGGCACGCCAAGCGAGCTGAGCGATTTCGATGAAGCAACAAAAGCGGGACGCAGCATGAACAGATGGCTGCGTCCCGTTTTATTTTTCGCTACGACTTTCTTGCCGTCCGCGGCGTGGGCAGAAGCACGCAACGTGGTGGAAGAAACCGCGACCGTCGAACGCGCAATTGACGGCGACACACTCGTACTGACGGATGGGCAGCGCGTTCGACTGGACGCTGTCAACGCGCTGGAAATCATGCATAAGCCGGCCGATTTGGCGAAATGCCTGCCTAGCCTGCGTACCGGAGGCAGGGCAGATTACGGCTGTGATTTGACCTTGGCGCGCGCCGCGCAACGCGAACTACAGCAACTCACGGCCGGCAAGACCGTCAAGTTGCGCATCAACCCGCAGCGGCGGGATGACCGTTATGGTCGGCTCCTAGCGCAGGTTCTGGTGACAGGATCGGACGGTAAGGTGATTTCGGTCACAGAACGACTGTTGGCTGACGGTCTGGTGCATGTATATCCCTTGTCGGGGCGCGAGATTGGTACATCCGATCTCTTGCCGATTGAAGCGCGGGCACGGGAGCAGAAACTCGGCATCTGGCAATTGCCGGATTTGCGGCCGACGCCGCCCGAACAGGCGCAGACCCGTTTTGGCCATTATGCCCTCATTGAGGGTAAGGTGCTGAGCGCCCACCGCACCAAGACGGCGATACAACTCAATTTCGGGCCGGAATACCGCACCGACTTCACCGTGCATGTGGACAAGCGCGACTGGAGCAAATTCAGGGCGGTGGATTTTCGGGCACTGCAAGGCAAGCGTATTCTGGTGCGCGGCTACCTCTACGAAGATAATGGCCCTGCCATGCGACTGACCAACGATGGGCAGATTGCAGTTAATGAGTGACGGCACCGCCAGAACACGAAGAAGCTGATCGTTGGGAATTCGACCCGGTGTTTGCCGGTAATTGAGCAGGCAAACGTGTCTTAGTCGGTGTCTCTTATTAACGGCGACTTGACCGCACTTTTCTTCGGCGTGAGCAATTCTATGGCCGTGTGATGAGCGCCGAAGCCGTCGCCGGCATCAGACTTGAGCGGGGCGCAAACAGCCGCGGCGTCGTTAAGTGGCTGCCGCCGCAGTAAGATGTGTTTGAACGCGCGGCTCCAGGGTTCTACGAATTGCACGATGCTCAAGACACGGTAGACAATCCCGACCATCGAGCCATGTGGAACGTTTTTCTGCCGGATGCCTGAGTAACGTTCGGCCATTGCCAACCGTGTGCCAAAGCCATATGTATCATTCTTTACAGGTGACATAATGGTTTCCTTACGGCGCGCAGCATGACCAAGGCTGACCGGCCGCTGCGCGGCATTGTTTATATCCTCATCAGCATGACAGCGTTTTCGCTGATGAATGTTTTCGCCAAGAATATGAGCGGCCACTATGATGTGCTGCAAGTCGTGTTCTTCCGCTCCTTCTTCCTGCTGCCGCCCTGCGCCGCGGTAATATTGCTGCGTCGCAAGCCGAAATTATTTCGCACGCAGGATTGGCGCGGGCATATCCTGCGCGGCGTGGTCGGCCTGGCCTGCATGTTGTGCGTCTTCTATTCGCTGAAGCTGCTGCCGCTGGCGGATGCCGTGGCGATCGGTTTCCTTGGTCCTGCGTGCGCCACCGTGGCCGCCATGCTGTGGCTGCAGGAAAAAGCCAGCTGGCACCGTTGGGCAGCGATTATCGCCGGCTTCATCGGCGTTATCATCATGGCACAACCCGGCGCCGCGCCGGTTGACCGGCTAGGCTTCGCGGTGGCTGTGCTCGGCTCCATACTCTATGGTCTGACCATGGTGCGGGTGCGGCTGCTGCGCGGCGAACATGCCCTGACGACCGTGTGGATATTCGGCGTTTTCAGCACGCTGGCGTTGGGCTGCGCCTTGCCCTTCGTCTGGCTTACGCCGACAGAGGGGGATTTGCTGCAGCTGGCCGCTACCGGCTTCTTCGCCTTCTTCGGCCAGCTTTATGTCACGAAGGCCTATCAATGCGCGCCGGCAGCCACCATTAGCCCATTCAACTATACTTCGTTGCTCTGGGCGGTGCTGTTTGGCTATCTCTATTTTCACGAATTGCCGACCCCACAGATTCTGGCCGGCGCGCTCGTGGTCATCCTTGCTGGTTTGTATTCCGCCTGGTTCGAGGCGCGCGAGCATAAGCGGCGGTCGGCTGCCCCGCTTTAGCCCCGCAGCCGGCAGGGCTTACCGGGTTGCCCCATAAGGCGGGGTAGCTTTTGCCGCTCCGTCGCTCAACTCAGAAAAATCACCTTAAAAATCAAGGCTGTGGCTTTTGGCACGACCTTTGCTTGGTAAGGACAGAATATTGGCGGGTTCCGTCCCGTCAGGTCTGCACAGGAGTGAGCCATGAGCGTTTTTTCCGCCCTCAACGTCGCCGTCAACGGTTTGGATGCGCAATCGCGCGCCTTCGCCAACGTCTCGGACAACCTGGCGAACACGGAAACCACCGGTTATAAGCGAGTCGATACCAGCTTCCAGTCGTTGGTGACGTCGTCCAATTCCAATGTCAACAATCCCGGCGGCGTGCAGACTTAGCCGATCTACCAGAACTCCATTCAAGGCAACCTGACCCAGGTGGACAGCGATACGTCGCTTGCCATACAGGGCAATGGTTTTTTCCCGGTGCTGCGCGGCGTGGTGGACTCCTCCGGCCAGACGACTTTAAGCGACGAGAAATTTTATACCCGGCGCGGCGATTTTACCCTGAGCAAGGACGGCTATCTCATCAACGGCGCCGGTTATTACTTGACGGGCTGGACGATTGATCAGGTTGACGGCTCCCGTTCGGCCAACCCTGATGGCATCCAGATTTCGGCGCTGCTCGACAACCCCGTGGCCACTAGCAACATCACTTATGCCGCCAACCTGCCGGCCGGCGCCGCGGCCACTTATGAATCACCAACTTCGACAATGAGTGTCTTCGACCAAGTCGGTGCCAAGCATGAAGTGACCTTCCAGTGGGAGAATGCCGGCGCCGCCAACAGCGGCAACTGGCAGCTGAATATTGTGGTCAAGGACGGCAACGGCACCGGCGATTTGACGCTGGCGGTGCCGGTGAATTTCGATACCACGGGCGGCACAGCCGGCACGCTGGCCGCTTACGGCACGGGCGCCGGCGCCGGCATTGAAGCCGGCACGGGTTATGGGGTTGTGAACCCAGCCACCACGACGCCACAAGGCAAGGCACAAATCACCTTCTCCGCCAATTTTGCCGGCGCAGGCGCGCAGACCGTGACCATGGATCTCGGCACCTATGGCTCAACTGGTGGCGTGACACAATTCGCCGATACGGAAATCCAGGTCTCCACCCTGCAGCAAAACGGCATTCCGCGCGGCGCCTTTCAGTCGCTCTCCATTGATAAGAACGGCTTCGTCAGTCTCAATTACGACAACGGCTCGTCGAAGACTTTTTATCAGGTGCCGATCACCTTGTTCAACGCACCGAATAATCTGCAACGTCAGGAAGGCAATGCCTTCTCGCAGACGATTGACAGCGGCATTCCGCGCGACAATGTTCCGGGTGATCTCGGCGCCGGCAATATCGTCGGTAATGCCTTGGAAGCTTCCAACGTGGATATCGCTTCCGAATTCGCCAAGATGATCAAGTACCAGCGCACTTATTCGGCCAACGCTCGCGTCATCAGTACCGGCAGTTCGATGCTGGAAGAAATCATCAACGTGGTGCGGTAAGCGAAGTGAGGCAGGGAGCACGTCATGTCGCTTGATACCGCGCTTGCGGGCGCCCTCTCATCGCTCCAGACCGTGCAGCAGCAAATCTCGCTGGTCTCCAACAACATCAACAATGCCAATACGCCAGGCTATACGCGCAAGACCGCCAATTTGGCGCCGGTCGGTGATGGTGTTACTCTCGTCGGCGTCAAGATCAATGATTACGCACGCGCCAGCGATGCGACCCTGCTCAAACAGCTCAATGCGGCGGCGGCGGAAAGCGGCTATAAGGCGGCGCAAAGCCAATATCTTGACCAGATTCAAAATATCCTGGGCGCTAGCAACGATAATCTCAAGCTCGTGACCGATCTGGAAGCTTTTGCTTCCGCCTGGCGGCAGTTGGATGCCGAGCCGGAAAATACCGCCCTGCAAAACCAGGTGATCAGTTCCGGCAGTGCCTTCGCGGCGAGCGTCCGCCGCACCACCGGCCTGGTAGAACAGCTGGACCGCTCCATCACCTCCGATATTAATGTCGCGGTGACGGAGATTAACAGCGCGCTCAAAGATGTGGAAGACGCCAACACCCGCATCGCCCAAGCTCTGGCTTCCAACGTGCCGACTGGCGATTATGAAGATCAGCGCGACGTTGCCCTGCAGAAAATCGCACAATTTGTTGATATCCGCCGCGTTGATCGCCAGAACGGCCAGGTAGCAGTCTATACGCCGTTCGGTTATCCGCTGCTGGACGGCAGAGCACAGCAATTCGCCTTTAACGGCACCAACCTCACGGTCAGCGGCAGCACCTCCGTCGTCAACAGCAGTCTGGGCGGTGGCCGGTTGCAGGCTTTGCTCGAATTGCGGGCGAATTCTGCGCCAGCCGCCGCCAGTCCGAACCCGACGCAAGAAATTATCCGCAAATTACGGGATCAATTGGATGGTTTGGTTGGGGGCTTTATCAACGCTACCACGGGTCCTGACAGTTTCGCACAGGCCTATAACACCGCCACCACTGACACTGGCGCCTTGGCCAGCGGCTTTTTCACCGGCGCCGACCGCACAGATTTCGCCGTCAATGCCAGCCTGCTGGATGGCACGGCCACCGTGAAGCGCGCCGCTGCCGCCACAGTCAATGACGCGCTCAAGGAAGATAGCCGCAGCTTCACTGTCTATGGCCAGACTTTCACCAACCAGAGTTATGGCACCGTCTTGCAAGAATTTGTGGCGGGTTGGCAGACAGGCGCCAGCCGTGCCGCCGATGAGGCCGAGTCCGCTCAAGGTCAGAATGACTATTTCAAGAAACTTTTTAC
>CAYOGS010000139.1:0-5569 GCA_964403435.1 uncultured Rhodospirillales bacterium
AATAGATATTGCTATCATAAACCGGGCCGGCGGATATGGACGGAAAAAACTGGAAGGAGCCAACATCAATCGGCGTTGGGTCGAATTCCGGGCGCGGCCGCTGCGCGATAGTCTGACCAGCCACTGCGCCGCCGGCGCTGGCTACTGGATTGCGCAAATCAATCGAGCCATCCGGCTGCACACGTCCGTCAAAAAAGCCTTGCTGACCATAACCGGCGAAAGCAGGCAACGACGGCACCATGATTGCAGCGGCGCCGACCGCAAGCAACAAACCACGACGGAGATTGACCATGTTTTTAATCCTCAATTGATAAGACGGTGAGTCTGACAAAAAGCTAGTCCCAGAAAAACCCAAGGAGCCGGAAAACGCAAACAAAAAAACAGTTTTCCGACCGGAAAACTGTTTTAAGTGATGTTAAAACGGCGCCGCGACGGGCACGGCACCATTTATCTTGTTATTTCTGTTCGACGCTAACTGTCGGCTGCTGATTATTGTTCGGCAAGGCACCAATACGCGCGGGCTGCAGAGGAATCAGATCCTCGTCGTCAACTTCATCGCGAGCCAGTTCGGCAAATTCGGACGAGTCGGCCAGAACCGTTGAGTACAAAGTTGGGTCAACAGCGACAATCGCGGGCTGTCCAGCGCAACCAAGCGCCTGGGAAAGAATTTTACCAGCTTCATTCGCGTCAGCACCTTTTGAAGCGGCGAGCGTAGTATTGCTCACCACAGTCTTGATGCCTTGCACAAGAGTTTGCGCTGCTTCAGCGTTCATGTCCGCCGCACAGCAGTCACCCGCCTTATCAAGCAACAGAGAAATCGCTTTAAGATCAGAACCAAGCTTGGCAGCGGCGCCATAAGTCTGACCACAGATGGCCGCGCTCACTGGTTCGGCATGCGCCATCGGTGCAACACCCAGAACTACGAACAAGCCACCCAAAATGAATAGGTTTTTCGCCATGATAAAGCCTTTCTAAAATAAATCCTTTCGGAATATCGAGACGGGACGATATTGCCGTGCAAAAGACTTATACACAACCGCTTAACTTATTGGAAACAATAATTTGTGGTAAATAGTTGCGCAAATGACACGGCCTTTGGTTAAAACCTGGAATCGAGTAAAATCAATAAGATGGCGCGCGCATCAACACCCTGACAATCAAGAGCGTGAATTCATCAATTCTCGTCACATTTGAGCCATTTGACGGAGCTCGCAGCGTCTTGCTTCGCCGCGGAGAGAGACGGGTAGAGCCCGGAATAGTCACCGATCCAGAGACCGCCTTCGACTGGCGCGGTGAGATCATCCGACGACGGCTCGTAAGAGCGTTGCCATTTTTCAACCCGGAATTTGACCCACCCTTCAGAGTTTTGCACAAATGAAATCGCATCACGCGCGCTCGGGCTAAGCGCCCGCTCAATGACCCGCCAGACACCCTCGTGACTACTGCCATCACCTTGCATACAGGTAAATAAATCCTTCAAGCATTTCTAATTCAAGCAAATAATGAGCCGATACGATACGACATGCCAATCTTTTAGGGGCAAGTGATTGAGCTACTGTGCTACCTAACCGACTGCGCGGGATACCATGCGTGGAGAGCGTCACGCGCTAAAAGCTATTTTCGGGGAATTGCGCTACGGAGCACCATAACGCTAGCCACCAGAACACTCGCTCCGCGCACCACATATTTCAATCATTACGAAGGGAGCAGAGTTCCCAACACTCACCATGGCCAACCGCGTATCTAAACCACACTTCTGCACCAGGCTAGATGGCGATAGGAACCTGATCGAGCGTTTCTTCTGGAAAATGAAGTACTGGCGTCAGGGTGCAAGCTATTACGAAAAACTAGCAGAGAATTTCCTCGCCCTGATCCAACCGGACTCTATGCGGGCCAGGCTTCACGTATATTGGGACTACAACTTAATTCTAAGAATCTTACGCTGACACCACGCGCTCTGAGACCCTACTCCCACCACTCCTGCATATCGCACCGTGACATGCGGTCTATCCAGCCCTGGCTAGCGAACGGACGCTCGCCTTGCGCCTCAAGCCATTTGTTCTGAATGGTGTATGCCTCATATTCCTTGGCATCGGCGCAAGGATATTTGCGTTTGGAAAACAGCTGAGCGTGATGCACCAGTTCATGTACGAGTAGGCTGATCTGCTGCGGACTTTTTTCATCCCAGCGATTATTGTCGAGAATCACCATGCCAGGGATATAGAGCGCGCGCGCATCGGCATAATGCACACCTTTCATTTTCATGACCAGATTGAACTTCGCCTGGCTAGCGACAACAGTCGGCTGATTGGGCGCGTCATAGCCGGTTTCGCGCTCCACCCAGGCCAGCAATTTGCCAACCATTGCAGCGTCAATCTTAGTGCCGTCTGGCACATCCGCCAAGGTCAGCTTGCTGACAAACAACAAGGCTAAAATCGCGAATGAAATATGTCGCATTAATGTCATGGTTACCGCCAAAATCCGTTCCCGTTTATCAATTAATAATGTCTTCGTCTAGCCGTAATAACCAAAGCCTAGCCCGTTAGGCTTAAACGGCGTTTAATCTTGTGCGGCATTTGATGTTCTGGTTTTTCGCGCAAAATTGTGGAGTATTTGAAATATCGCTGGCTGGTTTCTGAGGTTGCCGGTAGAGTCAGCAACATAGTTAACGGAAGGGATTTATCATGGCAGGCAGTGTAAATAAGGTCATCTTGATCGGCAATCTGGGGCGGGACCCCGAGGTGCGTACATTCCAGAATGGCGGCAAGGTCTGCAATTTCTCTATCGCTACATCCGAGAGCTGGAAAGACAAGCAAACGGGTGAACGCAAGGACAAGACCGAGTGGCACAATGTGGTGATCAAGAACGAGAATCTTATCACGGTGGCAGAGCGTTATTTGAAAAAAGGCGCCAAGGTCTATCTGGAAGGCAGGCTCGAAACTCGGAAATACACCGATAAGGACGGCGCCGAGAAATATACCACGGAAGTAGTGCTGCCGCCGTTCCGCGGTGAGCTGACCATGCTGGACAGCGCGGGTGACCGCGGTGGTGGCAGCCAGCCTGCCAATGATTTTGGTGATGCGGCACCGAGCGGCGGCACACGCGCTGTCAGCCGTGGTGGTGCGTTGCCGGAACTGGACGACGAAGTGCCGTTCTGAATCCGGCGGGTGCTGGGGCATGCCGCGCCAACCGCCCTCACCGCCGCCGGACGCGGCCAGCTTACGCCAGGCTGCATTGCGCTATGTGGCGCGCTACGCCGCGAACAGCCAGCGATTACGTCGCGTGTTAGAAGCACGGCTGACCAAAGCTGCACTGCAGCACCCGGAATGGGCACGCGATACGGCGCGGCGCAGCGCGCTACAGCAGACCATCACGCAACTCGTGCAGGAGTGCGCTGAGAAAACTTATATTGACGATGCTGGCTATGCCACTGGCAAAGCGCGTCACTGGGGGCAGCAAGGTAAGTCACGCCGCGCGATCGCCGCACGCTTGCAGGCAGAGGGCTGCACACCGGCCGATATTGCCGCCGCGTTGCCCTCTGATGATGCTATGAGTGATGAAACTGCGGCACGCCGCCTAGCACAGCGCAAACGGCTGGGACCTTATCGGAAAAGCAACGCAGCAACGCCAGATCAACAGCGCCGCGAATATGCGGCCTTCGCCCGCGCAGGCTTCAGTCACGAGCTAGCGCGGAAGATCCTGAATGGCAACGCCGAATAACTCTACTGGACACAGTGGTCCAACCAGCACGCTAAGGAAGGACTGTCGCTTCCCTGTCTCCAGCAGGACCACGAAGGTTTGGTCAAAGCCGGCAGCGAAGGCCAGATCTTCCTCGTCTGCTCCACATGTGCTGCGCGCCGCGCGCAGCACATGCGTGAAGGTGTCGATGAGTAGTTGATTCCGTTCACGGGGCTTTCCCCGGACTATCTAAGCCCACGCGAACTATAGTCTGCACGCCCCTTCTCATCCTGCGTGCGTCAACCCCTGAAAGTGGATATGATCCATGATGAACTTCGCTATCCATTGTGCCGCTGCCCTCATGGCGGCCTTCGCTCTCCGCACCGCGCACGCGAAGGACTCGCAGCAGACTGCGGCATCAGCTCGTACTATCTCGGCTCACCGACCTTGATCAGCCCCGCGAGGCGCAGGGGGTGCCGGTCATGCTGATCCTCCCGGACGGCCGCGCCGTGCACAACAACGCGGACCAGTTGGCGCACTTCGGGGTGCTGTTACTACCCTCGCCGCCATCAGCGAATAAGGACGACACCGGCTACAGCGACGGCCTCAGCTGCACCGATCCGTCCTGGACCAAGGACGAAATCATCCGGCGCCGGCGCGAGATCATGGAGTGCCAGACCGACGCCATCACCGAACGCGCCGCTCGGCGTGCGCAGGCTCGTCAGCAGGTGACCGATGCCGAGCGCAAGCGCGCTCAGAAGCAACTCGAAGACGAGACCAAAGCCCCGCTCGAGGCAATCCAGAAGGATGCGGCGAAGGGGAAGTGAGTTTTCTCAAGCCGCCCATGGTTCAGCGGGCAGCGCAATGAAACGTTTACTGCACTACATGATGACCAAAGTGGGCCTCTTCAAATTCCCAAACACCATTCTCTTCGCCAGACTTCAAGACCTCGTATACCTTGTTAACATTCACTTTCTTAGGAACATCGACCGAGTACAGGTCATAGTTTCCATCACGGCCACTCTCATATCTACAGCCCAAGTCTTGCAGCTTGCGCCAGTAAATCTAGAAGGCGTCCGGGCTCCCTGGCCGCTCAATGCGTATTCTGTAAGTTGAGTGACCGCCCCTATCAACGACATAAGTAAAGTTATACCCAGCGCCATCTTCGCGCGCGACCCCGCTTACCACATCTAGGAAACTGATCTCGTAGACGTTGAATGGGGAATTCTTGATGCGAAACAGAGAGCAGTCTGGCGAACTGTTCAGCGGCTCTGCCCAGAGGCTTTCAGTCACGACGGGCTGACTACCAACAGCAGGCTCATTGATCGGAAAGAACATTTTGATGGCGTTTTCTGGCACAGTTTCGTCTCCGCAGAGCTAGTTACTAGGCGCCGCATTCCGCAGTCGTTCTGAGAACCATCTGTCTCCCCTGCTGAACTCTAGACCGAATGCGACCGCTGGCGACGTTCAAACGGATGCACGGCGAACAGTCCGCGCTCGACTATTGGCAAGCCTGCATGAAGGCCGGGCCGAAGACGGTCACGGAGCGGAGCTACCAATAATTCAAACTGGATGTCGGGAACGATTTAAATCAATCAAGAAATTATCTTATCGTGACGATGTTCTCGCGCCCAGCGCCGAAGCAAAGATAAGCCATCTACGATCCACCAGGCTGTCAGCAGGATTGACGGAACCGCAAGAATCAGGAGCAACGGTCGCATCAACCTACTCTCGCTATCTATTGCTTTGATTTCTGTTCGAGGCGACAACAACGCGACCATGACCCGCCCGACGAACCCGGGCGGGTAGTATTCATAGGTAGGCTTCGGAATTGCCAATGCTACCAATGACATATGCACAGCCAATAGCAGCAACATACTGACTCCTGAGA
>CAYOGS010000140.1:0-5539 GCA_964403435.1 uncultured Rhodospirillales bacterium
CCTCCAGCGACGCGGCCACGGTGGCCAGTGCGTCAAAATTCACATGCGCCGTTAAATCCGCCTCGCCAGGTTGAGCCAGTGGGTCTTGATAGCTATGCGCGGTCACTGCTTGAAAGGTATTACTGCCAGCCGGCTGTGCGTAACCATAGTCTATCGCTAACAGCGCGCCGCCATGCCGCCGCACATGCTGGACACAACGCTGCATCATGTGCTGTGCGGCGGGCGAGACCTCGGCATAGGCACCAAGCGGCAAGGCCTGTTGCGCCGGAGTTAACAGTAATGCGATGGTCGGGTCAGGCGGCATCATCAACCAGGATAGCTTACCTGATACGGCACCGATGCAACGTTCCTGCCAGCCGGCAGCAGCACGAACGAACTGTCGAATGGGCAGTGCATCAAAAAATTCGTTAGCAAGGATAATAGACGGAATGGACGGTAAATTTTGCAGATGCGGAAACCATTGCGGTTGCCAGGCGGCAAGTTTTTCAGCTTGTGCTGAGCGCAACGCCTCGTTGCTCTCCAGTAGTCCTAGACGTATCGCCGCATGAAACCCCGACACATTCCGCGTCGCGCGTAGTGCGTCAGCCATCATCGTGCCGCGACCTGGGCCAAGCTCCAACAACAGAAATTCGGCCGGTGCGCCGAGCTTCTGCCAAAGGTCGGCACACCACAAACCAAGCAGTTCGCCGAAGATTTGGCTGATTTCCGGTGCTGTGATGAAGTCGCCGGCTTTACCCAGCGGATCAACGTGGCGGTAATAACCATACTCCGGGTGCTGCAACGCCAAATCCATATAGCGGGCCAAGGTGAGCGGTCGTGATGCGGCTTCGCGCGCTATTAAGTCAATCAACGGGCTTGGCATTGTCCCTCGCACGTCGGATCAGCCAGATCCCAAAAAGTACCATCGGCACGGACAGCAATTGCCCCATGGTGGCGCCGCCCAGTAGAAATCCTAACTGACGATCCGGCTCCCGAAACAGCTCTCCAAGAATCCGTGCCAGCCCGTAGCCCGCTAGAAAAACTCCGCTGAGCAGACCCGGCTGCTCCTGCCAATTCGTACGGCGCGTGACGATGAACAGCACAAGCAACAGCGCTAGCCCTTCCATGCCGGCCTGATAAAGCTGGCTGGGATGGCGCGGCAGACCGTCGCTGTGCGGAAATACCATCGCCCAGGGCACATCTGCGACCCGGCCATAAAGCTCGCCATTGATGAAATTAGCCAGTCGGCCGAGAAACAGCCCTACTGGTGT
The DNA here is from genome assembly GCA_964403435.1 of uncultured Rhodospirillales bacterium. Classification (GTDB taxonomy): domain Bacteria; phylum Pseudomonadota; class Alphaproteobacteria; order UBA9219; family RFNS01; genus JAGOHT01. The sequence continues at coordinate 1,251 of CAYOGS010000140.1, forward strand.
CACGGTCGCCACAGGATCAAGGAATGTCCAGAAGCGGATTTTCCGACGCCAAGCGAACAACCAGGCCGCCAGGATAACTCCCAGCATACCGCCATGAAAGGACATGCCGCCGTGCCAGGTGACCAGAATTTCCACCGGGTGTTCCAGGTAGTAGGAAAAATTATAGACCAGCACATAGCCCAACCGGCCACCCAGCACGACGCCGAACACCGCCCAAGTGAGAAAATCATCATAATGCTGCGGCAGCGGCGGTGACGTACGCCGGCGCACTAGAGCCATACACCAGCGCCAGCCGATCACGAAGCCAGCCAGATAAGCCAGCGCATACCAACGGATGGTCAAGCCGCCGACGCTAAAGGCGACCGGGTCAATCTCCGGAAACGTCCAAATCGGCGCCATAGAAGTTTTTCACCATTAGTTTCGGTTTTGCTATAATGCAGGGATATACAACGTCAACTTGAAAACACGAAAAAATCTCTGGGAAAGCCAGTTACGCCTTTCTGACTTAATACGCTGCGGTGGCGGAGATTTTTCGGTTTTTCAAGCGGGCAGACTATACAACGGAGGACAAGGAAATGAAATCAGACAAGCAAGATCACGATATTGGCCAGATTTTAGAAGATGTCGGCCAGCTGGCCAGCGCCGTTTTCGGCACGCTGTTGGGTGGCCGCGGCATGTTGCGCGACCAGGCCAAGCAGAAATTCGCGCTGGCGAGCGCGCGGTTGCCCTTCGTGACCCGCGACGATTACGACGCGCTGCACGCCATGCTGCAACAGGCGCGGTTGGAGCAAAACCGGCTGACCGAACGGCTTGACGCTCTGGAAGGCAAAACTGTCCACAGCAAAAAAACCGCGCCGGCCAATGATGACCGGCCGGTTAAGAAAAAGCTAACACGACAGACTCGGCGTGCAAAAAAATCGTCCCCTTCTCGAAACAAGGGCAGGCCGGCCTGACGGCAAGCGCCTGATAAGATTCTGTTTTTGAGTCGTTTGCGCGTGCCTCACGCCCGACTGGAACGGTGCTCGCTGTGACTCAAACAACACGACACGGATTCCGCGTGTTTCCATGGGATTCAAGCCATCTTGCGGCGCAGCGGCACACGCTGATAGTGAATAACTCACTTACTGTTGTGATTGGTTTGGAGCGCCTGGCATGTCCACTTATCTGGCAACCGAAGCGGGTTTGCAGAATAACCCGCTCGATATCATTGAAGAGATCGTGATTGCCAATGAGTGGCTGTTCGAGCGCAACGCAAATGACGAGCTGATCGTTGAGCTCTCTGGCCGTTGGTGCCATTATCGATTGTTCTTCGTCTGGCAGCGCGATATTTCAGCACTGCAGTTCTCCTGTCAGTTCGACCTGAAAGTGCCGGCGGCGCGGCGTAATGTCGTCCATGAATTGCTGGCAGTGATGAATGGCCGGATGTGGCTGGGTCATTTTGAGATATGCCCGGAAGACTGCATGCCAATGTTCCGGCACACGCTTCTGCTGCGCGGCACGCGTGGGAATGCGGTGGAGACACTCGAAGATTTGGTGGAAATCGCCTTGACCGAGAGTGAGCGCTTCTATCCCGCCTTCCAGTTCGTGATCTGGGGCGGTAAGCAGCCGCTGGAAGCGCTGAACTCAGCGATGATCGAGACCGTCGGCCAAGCCTGATGCATCTGCTTCTCGTCGGTTGCGGACACCTCGGCCAGACAATGCTGCGGCGCTGGCTGGAATGTGCCCCCAAGTTGCGCGTAACTGTTATCAAGCCGACGCCACTGGGGAATGATTTTCTTTCCGACGCCGTGACCTGGCATGAGAAACTGCCCACCCCCTGGCCAAAGGCCGACATTATTCTCTATGCCGTGCGCCCGCAGCAATTGAGCCAGGTGCTGCCGGACTATCGCGACATCGCGCAAGGGCGGACGAATATCTCGGTCGCCGCTGGATGGACGTTGGCAAAATTTGCCACTTATCTTGGCGATGTGCCGCTCATTCGCACAATGCCGAACCTGCCAGCACAAATCAGTCAGGCGATCACACCTGCCATCGCCAACGACGTCTGCGATGTGACGGCGCTGCAAGTAGCGGAACATCTTTTCGATATGATCGGGAAGTTGGTTTGGCTGGAGGAGGAAACGCAGATGGACGCGGCAACCGCTTTGTCTGGCAGCGGGCCGGCCTATGTCTTTCTACTGGCGGCCGCTATGCGCGATGCTGGCATCAGTCTCGGCCTGAGTGCGACGTTGGCCACTGACTTGAGCCGCGCCACCGTGCAAGGCGCTGGCAATTATCTGGCTCAGCCGGGCATGGATATCAGCACGCTCTATCGCAGCATGCTGCTGCCCGGCGGCACCACAGAGGCGGCTATGACGCGCTTGCTCGAAGCAGACGGCATGATCGCCCTGCTACAGGAAGCCATGCGGCGTGCAGCGGCAAAAGCCCATGAAATCGGCCTAAGATCGCCACAATAAACGATTGTTAACCTTCTTCCAGCTAAGCTTATTTGCTTAGGCTTCGCACGATATTTTCTGGGATATGACTGTGAACATTCAATCCGTTTGTGTTTATTGCGGTTCAGCCAACCGTGTCGGCGACCCGTTCAAACTCTTGGCTAAGGATGTCGGCACCGCGCTGGCCAAAAACGGCAAGCGCGTGGTTTATGGCGGCGGCCGCGTGGGGCTCATGGGAATCGTCGCCGATGCCGCGCTGCAAGGCGGCGCCGAGGTTGTCGGCATCATTCCGCAGCACATCCAAGAGCGCGAAATCCAGCACACCGGCCTGACGGAACTGCATGTCGTACCGGACATGCATACCCGCAAGCGAATGATGGTGGAACGGGCAGACGCGTTCGTCATCCTGCCCGGTGGGTTCGGCACGCTGGATGAGACTTTTGAAATTCTGACCTGGAAACAACTGCAATTACACAGCAAGCCGGTTATCATCTTCAACGCACATGGCTATTGGGACAATCTGGTCAAGCTGCTGCACACCATGGTCAATTGTGGATTCGCGCAGCCGAGTAACCTCGACTTGTTCAGCGTCGTACAGGACGTGCCGGGCATGTTCAGCGCGTTCGAGAAAAGCGTGCCGGTCTGCGGCGACATCAGTAGCAAGTGGATGTAAGCAGCCTTACTCCGGCGTGAAAGACGTTGGCCGTCCAGCGGCCTGCTGGCTAGCACGGTGTGCTAAAATCGCGTCCATCGCGCCATTGACACTGCTGACGACATGGATTGGGTAGTCCGTCAGCACCTGTTTTGGAAACTGCTTCATCGTCACGTCAAAAAACCCGCGAACATGGCCGTTTTCCGGCACCGGCGTATTCATGACGACGATTTGGCTGTGCCTGAATGGCTCCAGCTCAGGCGCACCGCTTTCACGTGCCACCATGATCTTCAGGAGTTTGGCGAATTTCTCCTGTAATGTCCCGGCGCCGCCTGGTAATTCGACGCTACTGTCAGCACGGTTGAGCCAATCCATGCGGCCATAGATATCTTTGGTCAGCACAAAGCGCTGCACCATTTTCTCAATATTGCCACTGCCTTCGAAATCACGAATATGCGGCGTGGTGATGCCCGTGTGATGCACATTGACGCCGCGTGCCGCCAGATCATGCACGGTGTGCGTGACAGCGCCCATGCCCCCATTGTTCAGGCCGGCACCGGTCACGATGCCGATATCATACGCCGCGAGTGCTTCCGTGATGCGTTGCGCGACGTCAATGATCGCCGTGCCTTTTAGGCTCGCTGTCAGTAGCAGAGCAGCATGATAGGTCTTGGTGGAAGGCAGGCCGGTCTGCTGGATGACATCCGGACCGTTGGAGTAGGAGAACGGCGCGTAGCGGAACATCTCCTTCTTGGCGGTGTTCATGGCACGGCCAAGATCTACCACATTGTCGAAACGCTGGAAAAGCGTGCGCGGTTCTTGCGGAATGGCGCCTTGGCGATGCAGATCGTAGGTCATGGCCACCAGACGATCGAGGATTTTGTCGTCGCCGCTCTGCTTTTTGTCGTCCAGCACGGCAAACATCTTGCCGAGCATGTATTTGTCGCGCGTCTGCTGCGCCACCATAGCGGAGAAAAAAACGTAGCCGTAAGTGATAAAGCGTCGCGCGTAATCACCGGGATCTTTGGGGTTGTCGAAAGCCAGTGCCACGGCGTCATGCGGCGCGAACAATTTTTGCTGCACATCGCCTAAGGCTTCGAGTTGCGGATAAGGCTGCACCCAGGCGGTGAGCTGGCGTTGGAAAGCGCGGAAATGCTGCTGAATTTTTGGCTGCTGCTGCTCCGGCACATATAGGCCGGCCT
>CAYOGS010000141.1:0-2360 GCA_964403435.1 uncultured Rhodospirillales bacterium
ATTAATTCGACCTTATTCCATATCTAGCGAGTTTTTAAATCCTTAATTTTCATACGAGCTTTTGGCGCGCGGATAATCGGTCTCGACCCCCAATTCTCTGTGCCGTACACCCTCGGATTGTAGCAAGGCCGTGGCTTCATCCAGCATTGGGACGGCCCTTTCCGTGATATGACGACGTAAGGCAAGAGGGCCGATATTACCGACGTGACGCGTGCGTCCTTCATAACACTGCGTCGGCAGAAAGCCTATGATTTGCTCGCGTTCTTCGGCGACGTAAAACCGGCTGTGGGATCGCAGATCGGTAAAAATCTCCGTAAAAGCCTCCGACGTTGGGGCATGGCCAAGATAGGGAATGCGTACCGGATGCATGCTAAGGATGAAAATCTGAAGGACATCTTCGGGTAAAGCGAGCTGCATCAAGCAGACTAACGCGACAAGATATTGCTGATTTCGCGCAGATTGGTTCGAGCGCGCAGCACATAAAAGCCCTGCGCCGCTAGGTGGCTGGGCAGTACCTGGCTGTCCGGCGCGCCGCTGACAATGACATAAGGCTGCAGCGTCACCACTTCGTGAAAGCTACGCAGCATGTTGTTCCAGACATTGGTGAGATCGCGTTCCTTGATTAACTGCGCGTAATCCTTGCCGAGTTCACGCAGAAGGAGATAATAAGCGTAGGCGCGGCCTTTGGTGCTGTAAAAAATATCATCGGCGTGGCCTTCTACTAGCCAGAAACGCCCTTCGCGCAGATAATTTTCAATAATCGCTGACTGTGACCCTAAATCACCGGTGATATTGTCCATCACCGCGATCAGATTGTCGCTGCGCGGGTCGAACACCGCATGACCTTCGATCAAACGCTGGTTATAATTCATGAGCGCTTTGCGCGCGGCCCGGTATTGTGCCTCGGACGATGAGGTCGGCATCAGCGAGGTCTGTGGGTTAAAAATCCACACATCGCCCGGATAACGCAGCAGCCCGGCTGCCGTGTCCAGATCGGGGTCAACTTGGCTGGAGCCACGGGCGCGGCCGATTTGCTCGCTCATCATGGCGCCAAAACGCGCCAGCGCGTACATGATGCCCTGCTGATAATTCGGCATATTGTCGAGCCAATAGCCGGGCAGGAAAAACGGGTCGTTGGCCACCCAGGAATGTTGATTGACTTCACGGTCAATCAGAGCGGCCGCGATGGCCACGGCATTGCTGCCGGTACGTGTCGCTGAAGTGGTATCTGTGACAGAGGGCACAGCAAAATTCGGGTCGTCATCTACCGTGCTGGTGATGAACATAGCTGCGCCCCAGCCCAGCCCGAGAAGCAGCAGAAAGCCCACCAGGATACGCAGCTTACCCCGCAGACTCAGCAATGTAAGCACGCCGCTGAGTTTGGTGCCGAGATAGTTCAGAAATGGTTTGATGCTGGCCATTGCGCTTTGTCATCCTAAGGTTAAGACTTACCAGTCGCCATTTTTGCTTGGCTTTGCGGCTTCGGCCACGCCGGGACGAAACCAGCCCGCGCCTGGTTTCGTGAATAACAGAAACAGCGCGCCATAACCCAACGCGAGGTAGCCGATAGTGCCCGCGGAATAGATACCACCCGGCAATTTGAAGACGGCAAAGATGTTGAGTGCACCGATTATCAGGCATAGCACCCGCGCCCAGTCTTGTCCGCGTTTGACCTGACGCAGCACCCAGGCGACGATGCCCGCTGTGAGCATAGCAAGTGCAGCGAACGCGATGATGACAAATTTCTGGACGGATTGTAGCAGCTGCTCAGGATCGAGGGCGACATCGCCGCCATTCTGCTCCTGCACTTGGGCGATCGTCTCGTTCATAATAGCCATGAGTTCTGGGCTGGACTCGGGATGGTTGAGCATCTGGTGCGTGTAGCCGAAAGAGGTCAACCAGTAGAGCAGCCAGCTCAGCCATAGAAACAGGACAGCCAGGCCGATCTGTGACGGCATTTTTACGGGCAGGTCAGAATTTTCGTTCATAGCGATCTCCCAAGGATTGCATACCGCACGCTACCACTCCGCCACCGGCCAGGCAATCCTGCACCGGTGCCATTCGCAGATTGGCAAATGTGCAATCCTCCGGCATAGTGCGGCGCCATTTGACGGAACTAAGCCATGACCACAACGGAACAGATTATCGCCTCCGCCTGGAATGACCGAGCTACGCTGACACCGCAAACGCAGGGGAGCGTGCGCGACGCCGTCAATGCCACCCTGGCTGGATTGGACGCCGGCACGTTGCGCGTGGCGGAAAAACGGGACGGCGGTTGGCACGTCAACCAATGGGTGAAGCAGGCGATCTTGCTGTCTTTTCGGCTGAATGATAACTGCATAATGGGCGAAGCAGCCGCG
>CAYOGS010000141.1:2370-5498 GCA_964403435.1 uncultured Rhodospirillales bacterium
CCCTTCAGGCGGTGGACTACGGCGAAGCCATCGCCCTCAGCAAGCGGTTCCTCGAAGCGGTGCAGAAATGATCTGGGTGGAGATCCTGTCACGGCACCGCGACGTCGTCGCGGCGCGCTACCGCGTTGCCGGCTACCGTGCCGTACCCGGCAGCGTCGTACGGCATGGCGCCTATATCGCGCCGGGCGTGGTGCTGATGCCAAGCTTCGTCAATATTGGCGCCTATGTCGATAGCGGCACGATGGTGGATACCTGGGCGACGATCGGCTCTTGCGCGCAGATTGGCAAGAATGTCCATATATCGGGCGGTGCCGGCATCGGCGGTGTTTTAGAGCCGTTGCAAGCCAACCCGGTGATCATCGAGGATAACTGTTTCATCGGCGCGCGCGCTGAGGTGGCGGAGGGCGTCATTGTCGGCGAAGGCGCTGTCCTTTCCATGGGGGTGTATCTCGGCGCGTCCACTAAAACAATTGACCGTGCTACCGGTGAGATCTTCATTGGTCGTGTGCCGCCTTATTCCGTGGTGGTCCCCGGCAGCCTGCCCGGCAAGCCGTTACCGGACGGCTCGCTCGGTCCGTCGCTCTATTGCGCAGTCATCGTTAAGCGCGTGGATGCCGCCACTCGCGCCAAGACGGGCATCAATGAGTTATTGCGCGATTAAACCCGAGATGTGAGCCGCCGATGACACCGCCAAGTCCGCTGCGGGGAATGCTGCTCGGCGCAGCTGGATACTTCAGCTTCACCTGCGCTGACGCTCTGGTGCGCGCCGTCAAGTCAGGCGGTTATCCGCCGTGGCAGTTGGCTTTCGTGCTTTCGCTGGCCTCGCTGGGCGTTTTGCTGGTGCCGGTGGTGGCGCGCTGGCAGTGGCGGCGTCTGGCGACGCGTCGACCGGGGTTCCATCTGCTGCGGAGCAGCGCCAATCTCATCGCTTTGCTCTGCGCCATGTATGCTGTCACGCATATTCCGTTGGCAGAATTTTACGGCATCGTTTTCCTGGTGCCGCTGCTGGTCACCATCGGCACCTCCGTGTGGTTGGGGGAATCGGTCAGCCGGGCGGCTTGGGTGGCTGTGGCCCTGGGGTTGGCCGGCGTGGCAATCGCTTTGCAACCGTGGCAAATCCTTGGCGATGCATCAGGCCTGGGGTTGGGACACGGCGTGGCTCTGGCCGGTGTACTCGCCGGCACAGTAAATGTCCTGGTCACGCGGCAGCGCGGCGGCGGGGAGACAGCACTCAGTTTGCCGGTCTATTATTTTATTTTGAGCATTATTGTTACCGGACTGATGGGGCAAATCGGGGGCGTGGTGGCGGTCCAATCCGGCCATCTCTGGTTAATGCTACTGGCCGGTGTGCTGCAAGGCCTGGCAAATCTAGCAGTGATGCGCGCCTATCAGACCACCAGCCCACCCTATGTCGCGCCGACGCAATACACACAGCTATTCTGGGGTGTGATCATTTCTATTTGGGCTTGGGGGGAAGCGCCTGCTTGGACAACAGCTCTCGGTGCGGCGCTGGTGATGCTGGCAGGTGGCGCTTTGTTCTGGCAGCAAATCACGATGTTGCGTCGTAGCAGGAAGACGCAACTGTCATAGAATCTATAAGGGGTTGACTGCTGGTGAGGGGGCCTGACTTTTCATCTTAGGCCGCTTAGGCTGCAAGCGTCTGCTTAGGTTCTGTGGTATCGGCGAAGTCATGGTCGGTCATGAATTGCTGCAGCTGGTCGCGCTTACGTAACTGGGCGGCGTCCAGCAAGATGCGTGCCGCCCAATGATAGACATTGTTTTCTCTGACCTGAGCGCGCATGAGGCGCATGCGCTCGCGCTGCTCGTCCGCACTCATGGTGGCGGCGCGCAGCATTGCCTGCGCCATGCCTTGAGAATCGTAGGGGTTGACGAGTAGAGCCTCCTGCAATTCCTTGGCGGCTCCGGCGAAAGTGCTGAGAACCAACACGCCTTGTTCGTCGTCGCGGCAACCCACGAACTCTTTGGCCACAAGATTCATACCGTCATGTAGACTGCTTACGATGCAGAAATCGGCGCCGCGATACAGCGCCATGATTGCCGCCGGCTCATGATGCGCGGCCAATAGCACGATGGGCTGATAGGTCGCGCTGCCGAATTCGGCATTAACAGCGTCGGCTGCGCGCCGAGTCTCTTCCTGTACCGTCTGATAGGCGGGCAATGCACCGCGCGTCGGTGCCGCCACTTGAATTAAGCAAAAACGCCCGCGTAGCAACGGATTTTGCCGCAAGAGTTCGCCGACGGCTAGAAAACGGTCAAGGATACCTTTGGTATAATCGAACCGCTCGACGCCGACACCGATGACAGCATCCAGCGGCAGATCGTAGCGGGCCAGTAGCGCTGCGCGGCAGGCCATTGGCGGCGCGGCCTTTTCCAGTCCTTCTGGCGGCCAGGCGATGGAGATGGGATAGGGACGCACCAAGGTAGGTTGACCGCCGCTGGTGATAATGGCCTGCTCACGATTGATGTTACTTTCCAAAAAGCGGTCAACCGTTTCCAGAAAATTCTGGCAATGGAACTGCGTGTGAAAGCCCAACACTGAACTGCCCAGCAAGCCGTCCAGAATCTCTTCTCGCCATGGGCAGATGCTAAACATTTCTGGGTTTGGCCACGGTATATGCCAGAAGGTGAGAATGGTGGCGTCTGGCAACTGTTCGCGCACATAGCGCGGTACCAAAGCGAGATGATAATCCTGCACTAGAATGATGGGGTTGGGCGTCTTGGCCTCGGCGATGACGGCAGCGGCGAATTTGCGGTTGACAGCCTGATAGTGTTCCCAATCGCTGTGCCGGAAGACCGGCCGTACGAAGGTGATATGGCTAAGCGGCCAGAGGCCGGCATTGGCGAAGCCGTCATAATAGCCTTGCTCCGCCTCCGGGCTGAGCCAGACACGGCGTAATGTATACGCGGGCTGTTCAGGAGGCACCGGCAGGCAATCGTTGGCGTCAACCGACAAGCGGTCAGCATCGCCGTTGCCATGTGCGATCCAGGTGCCGCCGCAGGCACGCATTACGGGTTCCAGCGCTGTGACCACGCCGCTGGCAGGCCGCTGCACCGTAAGGGTGCCGTCCAGAAGCGTGTGGATATAGGGCTCGCGGTTGGAGACGATG
>CAYOGS010000142.1:0-5453 GCA_964403435.1 uncultured Rhodospirillales bacterium
CGAGCATATGTAGGCGATTCAGAAGTAATTAGGCGACGGCGAAGAAGGCCGCGAAGAGATCGGCGATCTGGAAGAAAAAGCCAAGGCGCTGAAAATGCCTAAGGAAGCGCAGGAAAAATTTTCGGCAGAAATCAAGAAACTACGTTCGATGTCGCCAATGTCCGCCGAGGCGACAGTGGTGCGCAACTATCTCGATTGGATGATCAGCATTCCTTGGAACAAGCGCACGAAAGTCAAGAAGAACATCAAGGAAGCACAAAAAGTGCTTGATGTTGACCATTTTGGTTTGGAGAAGGTCAAAGAACGGATTCTCGAATATCTTGCTGTGCAACAGCGACAGAGCAAGCTTAAAGGGCCCATTTTGGGCCTAGTTGGCGCGCCAGGCGTTGGCAAGACTTCATTGGGTAAATCCATTGCCAAAGCGACAGGACGCAATTTCGTGCGGATGTCTCTTGGGGGTGTGCGCGATGAGGCGGAAATCCGTGGTCACCGTCGCACTTATATCGGCTCAATGCCCGGCAAGGTCATTCAGGGCATGAAGAAAGCGAAATCATCCAACCCGCTGTTTCTGCTCGACGAGATTGATAAGCTAGGGGCCGATTGGCGCGGCGACCCATCCTCGGCGCTGCTGGAGGTGTTAGACCCTGAGCAGAATAATACGTTCGCCGACCACTATCTGGAAGTGGACTATGACCTCTCGGATGTAATGTTCGTATGCACCGCCAATTCATTGCGAATGCCGCAGCCGTTGATGGATCGCATGGAAATTATTCGTCTGTCCGGTTATACAGAGGATGAGAAGATCGAAATCAGCAAGCAACATCTGTTGCCTAAGGAAACCAAGCAGCATGGGCTGAAGAAGGGCGAATTTTCGATTTCCGAAGACGCATTGCGTGATTTGGTGCGTTATTACACACGCGAAGCTGGCGTGCGTAATCTTGAGCGCGAAATTGCCAATCTAGCGCGCAAGTCCGTCAAAGAAATCTTGATGAAGAATCTCAAGGGCGTGCATATCACGCGCCGCAATCTGGAAAAATATGCAGGCGTTAGGAAGTTCACATTCGGCGAGATCGAGAGCCAGGATATGGTGGGTGTAACCACCGGTCTGGCCTGGACCGAGGTGGGTGGCGATATCCTGTCCATTGAAGCCGTGGCGTTGCCTGGCAAGGGGCGGATGACGACGACTGGTAAGCTGGGCGACGTTATGAAAGAATCCGTGCAGGCAGCGGAAAGCTATGTGCGCTCGCGCGCGCCGGCTTTTGGCATTAAGCCAACCCATATCGAGAAACGCGATATCCATGTGCATGTGCCTGAGGGCGCAACGCCGAAGGATGGCCCCTCCGCCGGTGTCGCTATGGCGACATCAATCGTGTCCGTGCTCACGCAAAATCCGGTACGTAAGGATGTGGCGATGACGGGCGAAATTACTCTGCGCGGACGGGTCTTGCCCATCGGTGGCCTGAAGGAAAAACTGTTAGCAGCGCTGCGGAGCGGCATCGTCACCGTGGTTATTCCGAAAGATAACGAGAAAGACTTGGCGGAAATTCCCGACAATGTGAAGCGCGGCTTGAAGATTATCCCTGTCACTACAGTAGACGAAGTGCTCAAGATTGCTTTGACGCAGCCGATAATGCCGATCGAATGGAACGAAGCTGAGGAAGCCGCCAAAGCCGCCGCGCGCGCTAAAGACAATGTATCGGAAGAGGACGTGCTGCGACATTAGTGAAGCTCTCTATGTCATCAGAATAATTTGGACAGACTGGGGTGTGGAATAGGGTGATTCCTGCTTATCTTCTGTTTTATTAAGCTGTCGCTTTGGCGAAGTGCCACAGCTTTCGCGAAGCGATGGTTTTTCTGTCTGGTCGGCTGCCGTTGCTTGAGAATGGCTCGGCCGCGTCCGGTCTATACGCTTTCCGGGGTCAGGGTATTCGAGCTCACATGATACTTCCTGGTGTTGTAGTGGATGACAAAGTCCGCGATCAGCCGTCCTCACCAGCCGTGATTACACTTTTTTAAGCAGCTCGTTCTCGTGCACCACCTCGGCAAGGGCCTCCTTGACCTGGGCGGCTTCCGACTACAGCTCCTCAACCTCATAGCTGCTCGCCTGGCGGACAGTATGCCCGGCCAGCCGCCTGTGCCTCAAGGAACTCCTTGCACTATCGCTCATACAGGTTCTGATGAAAGACTTCTTTGCGGCACGCTGCGGCGAGGCCGTCCTTACCGCTAAGTCCCTTCCGCACGAGCCGGATCTTAACATCCGCGCCGTCCCATCGCTCTCAATACCGCTTGAAATCCCGACGGTCTTTTCGACCGCCGTCTTCACATCCTGTTACTGGTTTATCTTCTTATCTTTCACTAAACGCCAAAAAACTCACCATACAAACACCTCTCAAGTTATCCAATTTTCTCTGACCGGATACAGACTGGCAGTATAAAAATATACCTAAAACTAGGGATATACACTGAAATCGAACCTATTTTTCGTCAGGTGAGTGCTGTCCGCACCGCTGATAAATTAGGCGTGACCCCCGCTGCATTGCTGGGCTAAAATGGATCCTTTAGTTGTGAAGGTTCTATGGCTGAGAGTCGTAAACCGGTTGTGTCTTCTATTTTAGATGGTTTCGGCTGGCGACCAGGTTTTAAAAACAATGCCATCGCGCAGGCGCTCAAAAGCCAGCGGTGATGGATGGCACAAGCCTCTTGTGATAGCTGAGGATGATGAGTTCGATGGAACTGCTGCGTGAAGCCTTCGCCACCCCAATGTCTGATCTGGTTTACTGGGGCGTCGGGCTGAGTATCTTTTATATTGCGTCAAATTTATTATTAGTTGCGGTGTGGTACTGGCTGCGCCGAAGTGTGGCAAACGGCGAGCCACTCAGTGGAATGTGGCACTATATTTTTCCTAAAGAAGTTCTTCTGCACCAATCGGCCATCTTTGATTACCAGTATTACATTTTTATCCGGATGCTCAAGCCTCTGACCTACGGGGCGGTATTATTTTGTGCGACCACCGTGAGTGGATTATTTGCAGAAGCAATGCAATGGGGCTTTGGCGCGCCGTCGCAGGTTGTCGACAATTCGTTGCTGCGCGTTGGCGTTGAAACAGTTGTCCTCTTTATAACTTTTGATTTTGCCTACTGGATTGCCCATATGCTGATGCATAAAATTCGTTGGCTTTGGGAATTCCATAAGGGGCATCACTCCGCAGAGGTCATGACGCCCTTCACCGTCTTGCGGATGCACCCGTTTGAAGAATTCGAATCTGGTTTATTCATTGTTAGTATGACGGGCATCGTTCATGTGCTTCTGGGGTATTTGCTCGGGACAATTGCGGATGAATGTAAGCTGTTCGGTGTCAATCTCATCATGCTGGGCTTTTATATTACGATTTTTAATCTCCGCCATTCGCATATCTGGATGCCGCTGACGGGTTTCTGGGGTTATCTTATCCATAGCCCAGCGCACCACCAGTTGCATCATAGTAATAACCCTAAACATTACGGCAAGAATATGGGCTTTTGCTTATCGGTGTGGGATTGGCTTTTCGGAACTCTGATAATCCCAGGCAAAGAGCCGATTGCGACGTTAGGTATCGGCAAGGAGAGCGCGGTGTATAATAAATTATTGCCGTTCCTCTATATGCCGTTCATCAATTGCTATCGGCTTTGGTTTACAAAGCAGGAAGAGTCTTCGCGCTAAAATTTTATCACACGGCATTCGACTGCTAGGGGGCTATCGCTTTCTTTGCTCCATTGGACTTCGTGTGCCCGTTGCAAGTGCGCGCGATGCCTTGGGTTGGCGCTAGAATCCACCGCCAAAGCGAGTTTCAGGGCATCCGGCTGTTATATGGGCGTAGTGCGCGATCTCCAATACCTTAGCAGTGTTAGAGATCATTCAGTTCAGGGACTTTCCTAGCTCCACATCTGGTTTTCCAGGGGCATATTGTTTAGTTTTATATCGTATTTGACGGCAGCTGGTTGTCACCCGGCGATAAAATTTGGTGACACAGTCATGAGAAGATCGGCTTGTTTGGTTGAGACATCTTCGCGCTGGTTTATGTCAACATGCTTCCTCGACCGCACTGCTGTTTTCCTGATCTGAGCGCACGGTAGTAAAGATAGACTGGGCAGGTAAACTTATAGGCGCGCTAGGCTTGAGGGCGGCGGTGCCCAATCTTCAAAGCTATGGCATTCTGTCATCAAATCCGGTCCAACGGCATAATGAATGGCTGTTTAAACGCCATCCTCATCCCCAGTGAGATGTATGGTCGACATTCACGATACCATCGGCTGCCAGCGCAGGAATGCGATTCGAAGTATGCGCAGCTGCATTCCTTAATTCCGGAAGTCTATCTCGTTGATATTATTAGATAGAGCCGCGAACTGGAAGCAGCTAGAAAACAACACTTGACAACATAAGGGCGCAGGGCCACTATTGAGTAGTGGCTCATCGCCACTTTGTAGTGTTTCAAAGGAGGATAATATGTTTGGCCCAAAATTTGTTAAAGTTGACCCATCCACCTATCTGATGAAGTACCGCAACGGCAAACTGGTCAAGGAAGGATTAGGCTTGTCGGTGCTTTACTTTTCCCCCTCGGTATCGTTGGTTTCCGTCCCAATGGGCAGCGACGATTACCCGTTCATGTTCACCGAATTAACTCAAGATTTTCAGGAGGTCAGCATTCAAGGGCAGGTGACCTGCAAGGTCGTCGATGTGCGGTCCTTGACTGAAATGATGAATTTTACGCTCAACGCTCAGGGCGGCTATGTTTCTGACGATCCACAAAAATTGCCGAGACGCGTGATTAATCTGGTTCAGGTAGCTGTCCGTAAAGAACTGACAGGGATGGTTCTTCGAGAAGCTATGGCCTCATCTGAGCAAATCGGCGATACGATCAGGACTGAATTAGAACAATCGGTGGTCTTGACTAAGTTGGGGATCAAGGTGATCGGCTTCTCGATCATTGCCATCAAGCCCAACAAGGAAACGGCACGTGCTCTGGAAGCCGAAAGTCGTGAAGTTATTTTGCGTCAAGCAGATGACGCTGTTTATTTGCGCCGCAACGCTGCGATCCAGCAAGAGAGCATTATTAAGGAGAGCGAATTGAATACCGAGATTGCGGTCGAGGTAAAACGGCGCGAGATTCAAGATCGTAAGCTCGAAACGCAACGTGCTGCGCAAGACAAGAAGCGCGAAATGGACGAGGCCGATATGGTTGGCAAGATTGCGATCGAAAAGCAAAATGAAGAACTCGTCGCTCTTATTGCTGCCAACGCTAAGCGTGAGGCTGATGCCAAAGTCTACAGCATAGAAGCCAGCATGGAAGTAATGCGCAAGACTGATCCTAAGACGATTCAGGCGCTGGCCCTTGTAGGCATGGATCCGTCACAGTTGATTGCGACTGCCTTTAAGGACTTGTCCGAAAATGCCAGCAAGATCGGCCAGTTGAACAT
>CAYOGS010000143.1:0-5435 GCA_964403435.1 uncultured Rhodospirillales bacterium
GCTATTCCTTCACCGCCGTGGCAAAGCATGCCGCGCCATTGATGAAGGATGGCGGCAGCATGCTCACTTTGTCCTATATTGGCGCCGAGCGCGTGATGCCACACTATAACGTCATGGGCGTAGCTAAGGCCGCGCTGGAAGCCAGCGTGCGCTATCTGGCTGTTGATCTGGGCAAGGACAATATCCGCGTCAATGCCATTTCCGCGGGGCCCATCAAGACGCTGGCGGCTAGCGGCATCGGCGATTTCCGCTATATCCTGAAATGGAACGAGGTTAACGCACCGCTGAAACGCAACGTCTCGCAGCAGGAGGTGGGCAATATGGGGTTATATCTGCTCAGCGACCTTGGCACCGGCACCACCGGCGAAACGCTGTATGTGGATGCCGGCTACCATTCTGTAGGCATGATTGCTGTGGACGAAATTGACGCACTAAACGAATTGGTGGGCAGCATGAAGGCCTCAATGGTGGGGTAATAACCGGTGTCAGTACAATTAAATGATGATTTTGGCCATTTTTACAGGCCGCGTTGGAATTCATTTTGCTGATTTTGTCAAATGCCTGTGGGCTAAGCACGAACCTGATCATCTAAAGGATTACGAATTTTATTTTCAGCGCACACGACATCCTTGCAGACAGGATCAGTGACCCCGAGTTTACGGGACTGAATGTTACTTCGGATATATTGACCTAAGCTGGCATAGCATCGAAGGAATTGCGATTATTTGCCCTAAGAAGGCAATTGAAATGACATTCCAGTTTGGCCTTCGAATTGTTGGCCGCGCGCACCTATTCCTATAGCCGAGCCCCCTCAAGACCTCAGCATATGACAATTTACTATGCTTGCAGCGAAGCACTGCAACTTAAATGTATGTCAGAGGCATAACACCAGAGCTCTGCACACGACATGATCTGCATCAACTGCCTGCTTCAAGCGATCTTTGGTTCTTCTGTAGACACCTAGGTTTGGCCCAGAAGTCAAGCACAACGCCCCCAGCAGATCTCAGGAATTACTTTCCCAAATAACAAAATGTTGTGAAGCCATTCAACAATAACAATATAAATAGAAATAAATCTTATGATTAATAAATAATGTCGACAACAAAATCAATAATGCTCGACCTGTGAATAATATATCTCCCCCCTTCTATTGTATTCGAATAATTCGTGCCCACCTGATAGGAAGCGGCAAATTTTTTGCTGCGTTTTGAAAGGCTAACCGATGACAGAAGCCAAAACCCAGCCGAATTGCGCCACGCCAGGTGTGAAGCTCAGTCCCGCAGCAGCCCCGCCTCCGTTTAGTGTCGGCAAGGACAAGACGGACAATAAGTCACAAATTCTGAATACGGCGGCACATAAGAATCCAGTATAGCCGATAAGTTTGGTGAGGGAGGCTTTCGCCTCCCTTTTTTTATGCGGTTTGGCCGTGACTACAGATAGTTTAATACTGCTGCTAAGATTTTGGCACCGTACGCAGATGACCGCGCCGTCCTGTTGGTCGTACGAGCCTGAGTACAGAACCTTTTGCTGACGGATTGGGGTGTAGGTCGTTCTGGGCAGCCCACGGCACCCATATCGCCGTCGTCGCTTGCCGCGCGCCTTGTGCGTGGCGCTCGCTGTCGTCAAAGAACACGTCCGCACGCAAACTTTGCAAATGTGGGGTCTTTGACGATGTGCCCACGGAATAGAGCTCGTCCGGCTCCACCCCCCAATCACGAAGCGTGGTGATAACGCGCGGTAAAACCCCGCCGGATCGTGCCGTCACTACAGCGATTTTAAGCTGAGTGTCATCGGCAGCACGGCTTTGCTCCAGGTGTTTCCGCAACTCAAATAGCTTAACAAAAAACGCCTTCAAGGGCCCCGGCTGCGCCGCTAGATCATTGTGTGGTGTTTCATATTCTAGATATTCGATGAGCGCCCGTTCGGGATTCTTTTGATTTCGCACTTGAAAAAACTCTTCGCTGTCGCCCTTAAACCCGCTCCGTGGATGCCCTTTCGCCACAGCCACCACACGATCAAAATCAAAAGCCAGCACAATATCCTTGTTCCTTTCGGTCTCCGGACGCGACGCTTCACCCATGACGAGACCGGCCGCGAAACCACCAGCGAGCGCGGCTTTCACATCGCCTTCGTGCCGGGAAAGAAAGATGTCAACCTGATAATTTCCAAGAATTTGTGGCGTGATCGGCTGGCCACTCGTATAGGCTTCGCCCACCGTTTGCCTAACACGGCGCTTGTCGGGAAAAACCAGACCGTGCGCCGTCAACGAATGATGTACACGCTCCAACACTTGCGGATTACTACGCGACAGGATGGTGAGATTGACTAGCGGTTCGTCGCTTCGGTTCAGTCCGAGCATTTTCGCCACAAACGGAAAGGCCGGACCGAGACCGAACGGTGTACGCGCCTTCTCCTGCATATGGCGGCGAAATGCCGCTTCGCCCTGACCGTTGAAAATCGCTTGCGACTCCCGCGTATCGAACAGAGCGCTGGTTGAAATGCCAATATTGATGATCTGCGATGGAAACTGTCTGACGGGCGGCTGCGTAACTTCGCGTGCAGCCTGAGCGATAAGCGCTTGGGACATGACCATGGACGATGAATCGCACGAGCATGACGATTATGGCTAAAGCCTGCCAGCAAGCAAGGCCTAAGTCAGCTACATATGAATGACCTTGCCATAGGCATCCAGCACGGCTTCATGCATGGTTTCAGAAATGGTGGGGTGCGGGAAGACGGTGTGCATCAGCTCTTGCTCCGTCGTTTCCATGGTGCGAGCGATGACATAGCCCTGGATCATCTCCGTTACTTCCGGACCGACCATATGCGCACCAAGCAGCGCTCCGGTCTTCGCATCAAAGACTGTCTTGACGAGCCCTTCTGGCTCACCCATCGCAATGGCTTTGCCATTGCCGACAAAGCTGAATTTACCAACCTTCACGGTGTGCCCTGCCGCCTTCGCTTTCGCTTCTGTTAGCCCCACGCTGGCCACCTGAGGCGTGCAATAGGTGCAGCCGGGGATGTTGCCGGCGTCCAGAGGATGCACACCGGCCACGCCAGCGATTTTCTCCACACAGACCACGCCTTCATGGCTGGCCTTGTGCGCCAACCAGGGCGGCCCGGCCACGTCGCCGATGGCATAGACGCCCGGTTCACCGGTCGCGCCCCATTTATCCACTACGATATGACCGCGATCCGTCTTTACGCCAGTATTCTCCAGCCCAATATGCTCGATATTGCCTGTGATCCCCACGGCCATGATGACGCGGTCAACCGTCAGCGGCGTGGCAGCGCCGTTCTGCTCGATGGTCGCGGTCACGCTATCCTTACCTCGCTCCAGCGTTTTCACTGTGGCGCCGGTGATGATCTTCATCCCCTGCTTTTCGAACGCCTTGCGTGCGAAAGCGGAGATGTCTTCATCTTCCACCGGCAGAACGCGATCCATCACCTCCACAACTGCCACCTGCACGCCAAGCGCGCGGTAGAAACTGGCGAATTCGATGCCGATGGCGCCAGAGCCCACGACCAGCAGCGATTTCGGCAGGCTGGTGGGCATCATGGCTTCCCGATACGTCCAAACCAAATGCCCGTCCGGCTCCATGCCGGGCAATGACCGTGCGCGTGCGCCGGTGGCAATGATGATGTTCTTTGCCGAGAGCGTGGCGATCTTGAGCCCGTTCTTGTCCGCCACTTCCACCTGCCCTTTACCCAGAAGCTTGGCGGCGCCGTCTATCACCTCTACCTTATTTTTCTTGAGCAGATGCTTGACGCCGCCGGAGAGTTGCGCCGCGACCTTACGCGAGCGGTCTACGATTTTTGTCAAATCAAAAGTCACGCCCTGCACCGTGAAGCCGAAATCAGCGGCATGATTGATGAGGGTGCCGACCTCCGCCGAGCGCAATAGTGCCTTAGTAGGAATACAGCCCCAATTGAGACAGATGCCGCCCAGATGCGTCTTCTCCACCAGCGTCACCTTCATGCCCAGCTGTGCCGCACGAATGGCCGCGACATAGCCGCCCGGGCCGCCGCCGATGATGATGAGATCGGATTGAGACATGGTTAGACCTTGTGATGATGATTGAGCCAGAAAGATTTGATGACAGGCAAAGACAGCGTGGAGAGCAGATAGCCCAGCACCGGCACCAGAGCCTGCAGGAAGGCGGCATCATGCCCGAGGAACGCCAGCAAGACAACGGCCGAGACATAAGTGATGCCGGCAATACTGCCACGGCGTAGCCAGCTGGTTTCCCACGCCTTGTCGTCCGCGACGCGCTGGTTGCGCGCCTCAATGGCCGCTAACCGCGCTTCAACCTCCATCACACGACCAGGCTATAAGGCTGCTCGATGAGTGTTTTGAAGGCCTGCAAGAATTCCGCGCCTACCGCGCCGTCTACCGCGCGATGATCAACGGACAAAGTGCAAGACATAACTGTGGCAACGGCCAGCTTACCGTCTTGCACCACAGCGCGCTGCTCGCCGGCACCAATGGCTAAAATGCAGGCCTGTGGTGGATTGATGATGGCTTGGAAATTCTTGACGCCGAACATACCGAGATTGGAGATGGAGAAGCCGCCGCCCATGAATTCCTCCGGCCGCAGCTTGCCGTCCTTGGCGCGCTGCGCCAGGTCTTTCATCTCCTTGGAAATCTGCGCCACGGTCTTGATATCCGCCTGCTTGACGATGGGCGTGATGAGGCCGTTGGGCGTGGCCACGGCCACGGAAACATCAATGTTCTTGAACAGCAAAATCGCATCATCCGTCCAGGCGGCATTGGCCGCCGGCACCTTCCGCAGGCTCATGGCGACGGCGCGGATGATGAAGTCATTGACCGAAATCTTCACACCCTCCACGGTGTTGGTACGCTTCCGCAGTTCCAGTAATTCGTCAATGACGCAATCCACCGATAAATAGAAATGCGGCACCGTGAGCTTGGATTCCATCAACCGCTTAGCGATGACCTTACGGACACCGCTATTCGGCACAGCTTCATAAGCCTGCCCCAATTTGTCCGCCAAATCGCGCGCATCAACACCGGCGGGCAAAGCGCCACTTGCCGGCTTCGGTGTTGCCGCCATAGGCGCCGGAGACGTAGCGGGTTTGGGCGCTACAGCGCTGCCAAGAACAGGCGCTGCTGCAGCAGGTGAAACCGCTTTCGGCGCAGCTTGCGGCATGGCCTGTGGCTTCATGCCACCAACTGGCGCGCTTTCCACATCTGCCTTCACGATACGACCATGCGGGCCGCTACCCGCCACCGCCGCCAAGTTTACGCCGGTCTGCTCGGCCAAGCGTTTGGCCAAGGGGCTAGCGAACACGCGGTCGCCGACGGGTTTCGCTGCTGTCTGGGTCATGGCGTTTCCTCCTGAACTATTGATGGCCGCCGGTTGCGGCGCGAAACTCGTATCCGTTTGTGCTGAAGTTTTCGGCGGAGGGGCTGC
>CAYOGS010000144.1:0-1268 GCA_964403435.1 uncultured Rhodospirillales bacterium
GTTCCACCCCGGTCACCTTGCCGATGCTAGACTGCTGGCTCACGGTAATGCTCTTGCCATCCGTGCCAGTCGCCACGATGTTGAGCGAATATTTGCCGTCGCTGAGCTGTACGCCGCTGTTGGTCTTGCCGTCCCAGGTAATTTTCTGCAAGCCGCCGCCGGCTGGACCGTCATAGCTTGCCACCTTGGCGCCGCTGCTGTCTAAAATCTCAAGCTTCACGCTTTGGGCGGCGCTCGCGAGCTGATAGGTCATGGTCGCGGTGCTGCCCTGGAGGGCGAATTCCTTGCCACTCACTTCGGCATAACGCCCGATATAATTGAGCAGCGCGAGGTTGCTGTTGTTCGCTGTCTTGGTCGTGTCTACCAATGTGGAGAGATTGTCGTTGGTCTTAATCTGCTGTTCCACCTGCGAATATTGCACCAACTGCTGTGTGAAGGTGGTGGAGTCCGTGGGGCTGAGCGGGTCTTGGTTCTGCAACTGCGTCGTCAGCAGTTTAAGGAACATCGTGTAATTGCCACCTAGGCTTTGCAGCGCGCTGTTACTACTGCTGGTGGCGGCGGTGTTTACGGCTTCGACCATTTTTAGTCTCCTGACTCTGGCAACGGCTCAAACGCGCAGATTAACGCGATTGGCGGTGATGATGGCGGTCTCGCTGTCGGCGTCGCTGGCATCGGTCAACAGCACCTCGGCCGACAGCATGCGGTTAGCCCCTCGGTTGTTTGAGGGCAAATTCTGTCCCTGGCTGGATTGATCGCGCAGCGCGAATGACAAGGAGCCCTGCTCTGTGCGGAGGCCGCTTTCCTGCAAGGCGCGCTCCAAGCTGCGTTGATCTTTTTGCAGGAGATCAAGCGTCGCCTGGCTGTCGGCGATGATCGTGCCGGTGACGCTGCCGTCATGGAATTGCAGTTTGACGTCAATACGGCCGAGATCGGCTGGACGCAACTGAATGGTCAATTGGTCAAGGCCGCTTTGCGCCTGCTGGTGCAGCTTGACGGCCACTTGTTCGACGACTGCCGCGGCTTGTAAGCCACTGGTTCGAGAAGTGCGGGCGGTCCCGAGTTGCGCCGTGCTTTGGTAGCCGTTGAGATTACGCGTATTGCCCAAACTGTCCAGACCACTGAAATTCTGCTCAGGAGTGCGCCCGCTCTCCACTGGCTTAGGTTGTGTGGGCAGTTGCGAGAGTGCCGCCACACTGACCGGCGCGATGCCCTGCGGCGGTGCCGGTGGGGGCTGGTTGGAGGCACTTTCCGGTACGGCTTGAGCGGCC
>CAYOGS010000144.1:1278-5414 GCA_964403435.1 uncultured Rhodospirillales bacterium
AACAGACTCTGGCTCTGCGCTCTTGACCTGCAGTGGTAGCGCTGTACTCGTTGCTGTTGTGTCGGCGATGGTGGTGGGTGTTGTGTCGGTCATTACCTTGGTAGATAACGGGTTAGTCGTTGCACGCAGTAACGCTGGTTGCTTGAAGTCCGGCGCGGTCGTCGCATCCGTGATACTATCGGAAGACATACCGTGTGATTCAGTTGGCGCTCCCTGTTGAGTGAGGGCAGCGACCGCTGCGGCGTTGATAGGCGCAACGGCGGCGACTGAAGCGGCAGGGCCGGACGGTGCCGGCGTCGCCTTCTGCGACGCCGCAATTTTTGGGACAGTTACGGTCTGCTGGCCGGCTAACCAGGTGAGGATGGGGTCATTTGGTGTCGTCTCAGATGCCGTCGCACTTTCAGCAATGACGGCGACGTTTTCAGTTGCGTTGTCCGCTTTGATTGCCGTGCTAAGAGCATCAGACTCTTCTTTTGTGTGTGAAAGACTTTCATCTGTCGCCGCATCATCCGCCGTGTTATCCGAGACATCAACCCGTGCGGCCACTGGTGCGAGCGACGATGCCGGCCGGATGGTTTTAACGGCATCGCGCCGCTCTGGCTGGTCTTCGTTGTCGTCTTCGGAGGTGGATGTAGTGGGTTGATCAGTCGACGCCTCGGCTGGTGCGTGTGACGGTGCCTCGTCGGCCGTGGGCTGGGTAAAGGCCTGCAGCAAGCCGGAGAAATCCGGCGCTGCGCCAGAGAGCAAGGATGGTATACGGCCATTCGGCATGGTGCTGACGGGGTTTGCCGTCGCGCTGGTGATACGGGCATCGGTCATAGCCGTTCTCCTTCAGGCCGTGGTTTTGAAAATGACGGCCTGCGTGCTGCCAACCGGCGCCGGCTGCACCAGGTGCTCGTAGCCCTGGCGCGCGCATTTCTCATCGCGCACAGTGGCCATTACGCCCTGCAGGAAACGCTGTGTCGCTAAAGCGGCAGCCTTGACTGCGCGGGCGTTGCGTTTACCCGTATCCTCAAGCTGCTGGCCCAAGGTTTTCAACTGCTGCTTTTGGCCGGTGGGCAGGCGACGCAGCCATTCTGGCTGTGCGGTGGCCGCTTTGAATTCCGCCTGATAATCCGCCAGCAGACGCTGTTTGCGCGCCACTAAATCTGGCAGATCCGCTTGCAGTCGGTCTTCCACCACGGTGATTTCCTGCTCCATCACCCTGACCAATTCCTGCATGAGCCTCAGCAGTTGTAATTCATTGCCCGCAGGGACTGGTGGCTGGGATTGGGGTGGTGTTGGTTGGTTCATGGTGTCGTCTCCTGCAATTTAAGCATTTCCGTCCGGATAGCGGGTGCCAGGCCTAAGCCGCCAGTGGCCGCGATGGCGCGGCCATATTCCTGCAACATCATGCTGCGAAAAGTTTCTTCGCCGGCACCGCCGCCGAAATATTCGTCAACCTCGACGCCCTGCCACATCGGCGCCAACATCTGAGTGGCGAACATGGCCTCGAAATCGCGTGCCGCCGCGTCGGCGCGGGCAAAGCGTTCGGCGGGGGTGAAGGCGATTGCATCCACCATCAAATCACCTCCAGATCGGCCTGCAGCGCGCCGGCCGCCTTGATGGATTGCAGAATCGAGATCATGTCGCGCGGTCCGACGCCTAAAGCATTCAGGCTCTGCACCAGCTCATGCAGGCTAATCCCACTTTGCAGCAATGCCATACGCTTCTCGCCGCCTTCGTCCACATCCACCGCCGTGCGCGGCACTACCGCAGTGGCGCCACCCTGGCTGAAGGGCTCCGGTTGCGAGACCTGCGGTGTTTCGGTAATGCGGATGGTCAGGTTGCCCTGAGCGATTGCCACCGTGCTGATCCGGACATTCTCGCCCATGACGATAACGCCGGATTGGTCATCAATCACCACCTTGGCGATTTGATCGGGTGTGACTGGTAACTGCTCGATGGCCGTGATCAGCCCGACAATGTCCTTTCGGCTTTGCGGACTGAGCGTCAAGCGCACGGTCTTGGAATCAAGCGCGGCGGCCTCGGCCTCCCGGTTGTGTTTATTTATGACATCGGCGATGCGCTGCGCCGTGGTAAAATCAGGGTTCTTGAGCGATAATTTCAATTGCTCCTGATCACCGAGACGGAATTTTATCTCCCGCTCCACGATGGCACCGCTCGCCAGCCGGCCGGAAGTCGGCACACCTTTGGTCACGCTTTGCCCGGCACCTTCTGCGGAAAAGCCGCCCACAGCCACGGCGCCTTGCGCCACGGCATAGACTTCGCCGTCCGCCCCGAGGAGTGGCGTAACCAACAACATGCCGCCTTGTAAACTCTTGGCGTCGCCTAACGTTGAGACAGCTACATCAATCCGGCTGCCCTGCGCGGCAAATGGCGGCAAAGTTGCAGTCACCATGACGGCGGCGACATTCTTGGTTTTCATATTATCGCCGCGAGTGTTAACTCCCAGGCGCTCCAACATGCCGACCAGACTTTTGCCGGTGAAGGGCGCATTGGTCAGGCTATCGCCGCTGCCGTTCAGGCCAACTACAAGACCGTAGCCGACCAGCATATTGTCGCGCACGCCCTCGATGTCCACGATATCCTTGATACGTGCAGCTTGCGCCGGCATTGGGGCTAGCGTTGAAAACAGGGTGGAGAAGACCAGAAGTCCGATGCTCAGGCCGCGAGCCGCCAGGCGGGGAGACCGGCGGGCGCGGCAAAACTTCGCCGCCGGTTGGTGGGTGTGGCTTGAATAATCAATAATATTATGGCGCTGGGGCATCAGACTTCCTCTTTCTCCGCCATACCCCATGCGAAACCCGTGCCAAATCCAAATCCAAGCTTAAACCATTGACGTCATGTTGTTTTCCCTAAACAAGGCTTGGCCTCAAATCTGGGAAACGGCAGGAATGCGGTGGCAGGGTTGCCGGCGCGGCAGAATTTGCCGTAACGCGCGGCGAAGAGTGCGCGGCCGTTGCGACTGTGATAAGACATCCTTCACCAAAGCA
This sequence comes from uncultured Rhodospirillales bacterium, assembly GCA_964403435.1. GTDB lineage: Bacteria > Pseudomonadota > Alphaproteobacteria > UBA9219 > RFNS01 > JAGOHT01. The sequence continues at coordinate 4,275 of CAYOGS010000144.1, forward strand.
ACCGAAGATGTTTCCACTGTTCACCGGAGTGCGACCTTGATTGATAAAGTTGACGGGCCTGGCGCGATTCGTGGCACGCAAGCAGCGCGCGAAACGCGGCGTACGGCCAAGCCCGGTGCTGTTGCCGGCGGCAGCTTCGTCCGCCACCTGGACGGACCGTCGGAAACTGAAGCCGCCCTAGCGACCGGCGGCGTCGCCAATCTCGGCGCTATCAGCCAGCTGGCAGGCCTCCAGGAAGTTGACGATGCGCTGGCGCGCCGCAAGCGCGGTCGAGCGCATGGTCTGGCGTTGATTGACCGGTTGGAAGAAATTCGCCTCGGCCTGCTAACCGGCTTGATCGGCAAGGATCAACTGCTGCGGTTGGCGCAATTGGTGAGTAGTCGCCGGCCGGATATCTCTGACCCCAAGCTGGCAGAAATCCTCGACGATATTGAGCTGCGTGCCCGCGTTGAACTGGCCAAACTTGGTTATTGAAACTGAAGATAAATGCCGAGAACTTCGCCAACTGCGCGCGAATGATATTAACGCCCAGAGCCATGCCCTAGAGTCGGAAGCTACCAGTTCTAACGTTTGCGGCTTCGGGCATCATCTCTACACTATGTCCGGCGCGACGGTGCCCGTCATCTGTGGCTGCAGTTCGATAATAAACGAGGATGAAGATGCGGATAGCAGCCGTAAGGGATGTTTGCGGCGATTTCTCGTCGGCAATCTGCGTGGCGACTTGATGAAGGCTGAGGCGTTCACGACGGCAGATTTCTTTCAGCGCGTCCCACATTACGGGTTCGAACCGAACGCTGGTACGACGTCCGGCAACAAAAATATTGCGATTGACGGGAATATCTGGCTTCACGGCATCTTGTGGCTCAAGCACCTTCAAGCGGTAGGTATTCGACTTAACCATGGCGAACCCTCATAAACAGTTTAGTTCATCGCGGGTCCATGAGCCCCGCTTCCAACCTCAACCCAACGAGGCCCTGTCTGGAATGCTGTTGTTATGGCGCTATGTAAGCCTGACACGAATGAGCATGTAAGAATGTAAGAAACATCATACACTCGTTATGATTGCAATAGATAATTTAATGCCCGCAAAGATAATACGCTGCTTGTGTCAAATTCCAGTTTCGGTATCCTCTGCAAACC
>CAYOGS010000145.1:0-5391 GCA_964403435.1 uncultured Rhodospirillales bacterium
GGCATGCATATGGTCGCCGTGACCACGCGGGTGGTGGGTGCTGGGCATCTCCATACCAAAAGTGCCGAAGACGGACTGGAGCGCCTGAATGAAGGGTAGGCGCTGGAATTCCGGCGCCGGCCCCCAGTCAATATCGTTGTCGTCCTGCAGTTTAGGAATCTTCAGACCAACATAGACACTGTGGTCGCGCGCGGATTGTCGCGGCATATTGTCCACACTACCGAGAAATTTGCGCGCTTCGTCCAGATGCCAGCCGTGCGGAGAATGCTGCAGGGCTGCCGGGCGGAAAATCTGCTGAGCGTTCAGCAGTGTGCCGAGCTGTGGCAAGAGCGCCGTGATATCCCAGTCAGCACGCGAGTCTGCCTGGCTGCTGGTGCGGCGGGTGACGGCGTTCATTTCGTCTAGCCACAGCATGTTGATCATGCTTTGCAGCCGACGCCGGAAGCGGTGATCAAACCTGTGCAGATGATCCTGGTTTTGGCGCGGGTTGTTGTAGTGACCGCCGATGATGACGGCCAAGCGGATACTGCGTGCCCGCGCCACATTGAAGAATTTTAGACTGCGCTTGAAATTCTCCATTTCCATATCAAACAGCTCGATATGGCATCCCTCATACAGCACCTCTACTTGGCGGATGGCTAGCCACTCCAAGCGGCTTGCCTGCGGCATCGCGGCGCGTTGGCGTGGATACCACATATTGATGCGACCACCGCCGCCGATATGCTGCAGGTAAGACATGCCGCATGTCAGCACGCGATCCGCCGACTCCGGGCTAGGGAGTGTTGGCATCCAATGGCGTGCCAGCTGATACAAGCCGCGCAGATTCTGTTGTGCGATGAGCATGGGTGCGGCCGCACGTTTCCGGCCACGCGGCAATCGTCAGGCAATAAGTGCCGGAGACCGCGCGATCAATAGCTGGAAGAACCCTGGCGGCAAGAACCCGACCGTGGCGCGTGCGGCGCGATACGGCAGGCGTAAGCCGCCAGGGTGTGGTGCGAATAGCCGGGTTAGCCCAGCGTTTTCTGCTGCTGTGGTGCGGCGATCTTCGGCCGGCGCCGCATGGCGCGGATGGCGGCGACGCCGATTGCCAAACCACCAATCGTCAGCGCCGCGTTCCGCGCGCGGTCGCTGGCGGTGTGACCCCAGGCATGTGCTGGTTCGGCTGTGGCTGTGCCAATCGCAACAACAGCGGTGAGGGCGAGGGCGGCTTGCTTGGCTTGATGTGCAATAGACATGAGTAACTCCTGATAATCCGATGCAGACGCCAACATCCCATGATTTCCAGTCTGGAAACGACGTCGTTGGCGCGAGAAGATGAGGTTCAGGAGTAATGCGGCGGGGCGCGGGGTGGAGCAGCGGCATTGTACCGGCGACGCTGCAGTCCAAACCAGACGATGCCGTGCAGTGCCAGGATGGCGAAGAACAGCGCGATGATTTGACCGTCGAAATCCGAACCGGCCGACTGAACCGGTGCCGCACACAGTACGCAGTCGTGGCTGGCTTTGACAGTCGCCGGTTCTTGCGGCTGCTCGCCGTTGGCTTCGGCTGCTGGAATTTGCAGCAGGCCTGCACCGCTGCAGATGGTGATGAAGCCGTTCGTGCCCTGGCCGAAAGTTGGCATAAAGCCAACGGGCATGATGGCGCGCATGACCATCGCCATGACCAGCAGCCACAACACCACTTCCCGCCAGTTCGATTCTCGCAGGCGACGTATCATGGGAGCGGAGATGGTCGGAACTAAAGTCATTCTTTGTGTTGTGTCCTGCGAAACCCAGGAAATGTCAAGGTGCTTGGTTAGGCAGGTTGAGCATCGCACGCGTGGCCGTTACAAGATTATCTTGCTTAAGCAAATACTCACCTATGAGAAAGGTGCTGACGCCATGCGACATCATGCCGCGCAAATCAGTATGGCTGCGCAGCCCGCTTTCGCTGACCAGGAGCCGACCCGGGGGCGCCAGCGGCGCCAGTGCGTGCGTGGTATTTAGGTCGATCTTCAGCGTTTTGAGGTTGCGGTTGTTTATGCCAATCATGCCATCTGGCAGCCGCAGTGCGCGCGCCATTTCATCCGCATCATGCACTTCGATGAGAACATCAAGCCCATAGCGCCGCGCAGTGGTGTGGAGCGCTAACGCTGTCGCATCATCAAGTGCAGCCATGATGAGAAGGATGCAATCGGCTCCGATGGCGCGCGCCTCCGCCACCTGATATGTATCCAGCATGAAATCCTTGCGGAGAATGGGCAGACCGGCGGTGCCAGCCGCCGCCACGTCCGCATCCAGGCCTTGAAAATAGGGCGCATCAGTCAAAACAGAGAGGCAAGCGGCGCCGGCTTTGGCGTAATCATGTGCAATTTGTGTGGCGTCGAAGTTAGTGCGCAGAATGCCGGCTGACGGCGAGGCGCGCTTCATCTCCGCAATCAACCCGAGGACGCCGGCATCCTGTTTGGCTTGCAAGGCCCGGGCAAAGCCTCGTGTTGGTGGCAGCTTGGCGATACGCGCCTCCAACTCTGCCAGCGACACGACATCGCGTTGCTCTGCGATATGTTCGCGTTTTTTGGCGCAAATCTCTGCGAGAATATTGGTCATGGGTTATCTTTGCCATTGGTGATGGTAACAAGCCGCGCCAGCGCGTGTGCCGCTGCGCCGCTTTGCAGTGATTGACGTGCGTGTTCCAGCCCTTCGGCGATGGTCGCGGCGTTGTCAGCCACCACCAACGCGGCCGCCGCGTTGAGGCACACAATATCGTGTAGCGCTCCTGTTTCGCCAGCCAGCAGACCACGTAGCAACCGTGCATTCTCCGTGGCATCGCCACCCGCCAGTTCTTCAGGTCGGGGTGGCACCAAGCCGTAATCGGCAGGGAAGAGGGTAAAAGTCGTGATCGTGCCGTTCCGTAGGCAAGTAATATCGCTGGGTGCTAGAGTGCTGATTTCATCCATGCCATCACGGCTATGCACCACCCAGGACGCTATGCTGCCCAGCTGGCGTAGAGCTTCGGCCATCGGCTGTAGCCAAGCCTTGTCATAAACACCCACCAACTGGCGGCGTGGATGGGCAGGGTTGGCCAGCGGGCCGGCCAGGTTGAAGATACTGCGTTTACCAAACAGCTTGCGCGCTTCCGCCGCGTGACGCAGTGCCGGGTGATAAAGCCTGGCAAAGAGGAAACAGATATGCGCTTCACGTAGCACCTGTGTGGCAATATCCACCGGTACCTCAAGCTTGACGCCCAGTTCCTCCAGCACATCGGCAGAGCCACAAGCACTGCTGGCGGCGCGGTTACCGTGTTTCACCACCGGAACGCCGCATCCAGCCACTGTCAAGGCTACGGCAGTAGAGATATTGGGCGTGTTCAGCCCGTCTCCGCCCGTGCCGCAAACGTCTATCGCCTCCGGCGCAGGCGGAAAGGGCAGGGCGTGGGACCGCATGGCCTGCACCAGGGCGGTCAGATCATCCGCGTCAATGCCCTGGTCTTCTTGTTGTTCCAGGAAGCGCAGCGTATTCGCCGTATTGCTCTTTCCGGCCAGCAGGGTGACAAAAAAGCTATGTGAATCAGTTGTATCGGTCATGAACGGCAGTCTAAGGGTGACGGGGCACACTTTAGCGGCTATTTTCACGTCATGACACAGCAAAATCAAAATCAGACCTTCTCCGTCCTGCAGCCTTTGGGCGGCATACCGCACATTGAGGGGGTGAAGCATCTTGCCCTCTCGGTCTCCGGCATGCATTGCGCAAATTGTGTGGGACGCGTCGAGCATAATTTACTTCATGTGAAGGGCGTCCGCCGCGCCGTCGTCAATCTCGTGCAGGAACGCGCGGATATTGATTATGACAGCACTCAAACGACGCCGGAGGCGCTGCTGGCTGCCGTGGCACGCGCGGGCTACAAGGGTGCTATCTGGGGTGGCATTGGCGCACAGATGCGCCGCGAACGGATTGAAATCATCCGCGTTATCATTTGCTTGCTGCTCTCGGCGCCGCTGCTCGTAGAGATGATTGACCACGCGCTCGGCTGGCACCTCTTCACTTTGCCTTCGTGGATGGCGCTGGGTCTTGCGAGTATCGTGCAATTTTGGGGGGGGCTGCCGTTTTACCGCGGCGCGCTTTTAGCCTTGCGCCAGCGCACAGCCAATATGGATGTGCTGGTAGCGCTTGGGTCCAGCATCGCCTATGGCGTCAGCTGCTGGCATGTGCTGACGAACGCAGGTCTGCTGGCTTTTGAATCTTCTGCGCTGATTATTACATTTGTTCTACTCGGGCGTTGGTTGGAAGCCGCCATGCGCCGCAAAACCATGGCTGCCGTGCATCACTTGGTGGCGCTGCAGCCGCAGCAGGTCAGGCGCGTGGCGGCAGGCAGCGAAACCATGGTTGGGCTATCGCATATTGTTGCCGGTGACGTGCTATCGGTCTGGACAGGTGAGCGTGTGCCTCTAGACGGTGATGTCATTACTGGTTCTGCTACGTTCGATTACGCGCTGGTAACCGGTGAAGCCGCGCCGCGCGTGCTGGATGTCGGTGATCCGGTAATTGCTGGTGCACTGTGTTTGAACGGCAGCATTCAACTCAAAGTCACAAGCCATGCCGGTCAAACCATGTTGGATAGGTTGGCGGATATGGTGGCCGTAGCACAAGCCACCCACGCGCCGATGCAACGCCTTGCTGATCAAGTCGCTGCCGCTTTCATCACTGCAGTGCTGGCCATGGCCGCACTGACGCTCATCTTCTGGAGCGCGCGCGGTGATATGGCCATGGCGCTGCAGTCCACATTGGCAGTGCTGCTCATGGCCTGTCCTTGTGCCTTGGGTTTAGCTGTGCCGATGGCGATTGCCGTAGCGGTTGGGCAGGCGGCGCGGCATGGCATATTGGTCCGCGATGCCGCTGCTCTCGAACGTGCTGCCACAGTGACGACCGTCATTTTCGACAAGACCGGGACACTGGTCGGTGATGTGCCTGAGTTAGCCGAAACCGTAAGCTTCGGTGAATATTCCGGTGACCAGGTGTTGGCCTATGCCGCCGCCATGAATCAGAAGGTCAATCATCCTGTTGCCGCCGGTCTACGCGCTATCGCCAGAACCCGCAAAGCGCAGTTGCCGATACTACACAGTGAACCGACAATAACGTATGGCCGTGGCGTGCGCGGCAAATTGCAGGATGGCGCGGAACTGATTTGCGGAAATCTGCAGTTCATGATGGAACACAATAGTCCATTGGAAGACGCTGCCGCGACGGCCGCTGGTTGGGAAGAGCGCGGCCGCACGCTTTCCTGGGTGGCGGCGCTGCTACCGCGGCCGCACTTACTTGGCTTGCTATCGTTCCGCAACGCTTTGCGACCAGAAGCGTCGGATGTCGCCGCGCAATTACTGAAAGCTGGACTCAAGCTATCCATCATGAGCGGCGA
>CAYOGS010000146.1:0-5300 GCA_964403435.1 uncultured Rhodospirillales bacterium
GGATTACCTGTCGGGCGCTCCAACCCGATCGGATCCGCGGCGGTGGCGGAGCTGCTGTTTGGCACGCTGTTTCTGGTGGCGTTGCTGATGTTCCGGCGTCAAGGTATTGTTTTGACGGCCCTGGTGCTCATGTTCGCCGTCAGCCTCGCCGCCGGCCATCGCTATACGAACGATGGCTTGGCTCGCGACGTCAAAGTGCATGAGCGACAAATGGCCCTCAGTCGGCCGCAGGTGATCTCCCTGTCTGGTTGGCTGAAGTCTCAGAGCAGCAAGCCGATCATCAAATATGTGGACGTGACGCCAGGATTTCATAACTATATATCAAAAAATATGCCGTGGTTATTGCTAGAAGACGTCAAATTGAGTGGTTACTACGGTTATGATCCACATCTAGGAGCCGAGGTAGGCTTGCGTCGACTCATGTTCGTCACGCGCGAACCCAGCAGTCCCGACCTCGTGATGCGTCCCGATTGGGACTGGCTGCGCAAGACGGGTGCCGAGTTTGTGCTCTACGAGGACGGACATGTGGGCAATGATCCAAAAATCAAGGATTTTGCCGATTTGAGTGATGGTGCGGTTTACCGGTTTCAGGGGATGAACGGCAACGCCAAGGATGAAAATATCCCAGCTAACTACGTGCTCGCACGATTAAAATTCCCGCCGCCCGACGGCGCGCCGGTACGTTTTGACAATGCCTATGTCCGGGTGCAGGGCGAGGGTGCGGATACCACCGTGTCTCAGTTCGCGACTAATAATGGCAACGCATTGGTCATGCAAGTTTCCGGTACACAGCAGGCCACAGTGCAATATCTCTTTTGGCCGGGCCGGCATTTGCGGGTTTATCTCGATGGGCAAAGGCAAGAATTTGTCCTTAAGGACGGATTGCTGACCATGTCGGTGCCACCTGGCGACCATAAGCTGGAAATCCGATATCGTAATCCACTGTTGACGATCTTTGTCGTGCTTTACGCGCTGTATGCCGCGCTCGTAATGGCCGCCGTCGGCTGGGTGGGTTATCAGAGTTGGCAGCGCTGGTGGCCGCGAGTTGTGGCGTTGTGGGCGTTATGTTTCGCGCTGGTCAAGGGACAGACTATGCGCTAACACAGCTTGCCAGTAACCATTCAATAAGCAGCACACGGATAGCGTCATGAAAGTCATTATTCTGGCCGGCGGTCTCGGCACCCGTATCGCGGAGGAGTCTGCGGTGCGCCCTAAACCGATGGTTGAGATCGGCGGTAAGCCGATTCTCTGGCACATCATGAAGATTTATGGCCATTACGGCTTCAATGAATTCGTGATTTGCCTTGGCTACAAGGGTATCTTAATCAAGGAATATTTCTCGCATTATTTTCTGCACACCTCTGATGTCACCTTCGACATGAAGACCGGTAACATGACCGTGCATCGCCAGGCCGCGGAGCCTTGGCAGGTCAGTCTGGTCGATACCGGCGATAATTCTCAGACCGGAGGTCGTCTGAAGCGAGCGCTGGAATTCATTGGCCCACAGGACGATTTCGTGGCGATGACCTACGGCGACGGTGTTACCGATTTGGCGATTCCCGATGTGGTCAAATTCCACCGCGCGCATGGTCGGATGGCGACCGTGACCGCGGTACGGCCGGCCAAGCGCTTCGGCGCTCTGTCGTTGGATGGCGACCGCGTCACGACCTTCAAGGAAAAGCCTGACAATGACGGCGGCTGGATTAATGGCGGGTTCTTCCTCCTGTCGCCTAAGGTCAAGGACTTAATTATGGGTGACGATACGATCTGGGAGCGCGAGCCGCTCGAGGCCTTGGCGACGCAAAACCAATTGCGTGCCTTCATCCACCCAGGTTTCTGGCATCCCATGGACACGTTGCGCGATAAGCAATTCCTGGAAGAGCAATGGGCGGGGCAGGCACCTTGGAGGAAATGGTGAAGCCAGCAAGTATGGACGCCCGCCAGGATGTATGGCGTGGCAAGCGTGTGCTCCTTACCGGCCATACCGGCTTCAAAGGTAGCTGGTTGTCGCTTTGGCTTAAGCAGTGGGGGGCCGAGGTATTCGGCTTCAGCCTGCCTCCGGAAACGCCCTCTTTGTTCCTACAGGCCGGTCTGGATAAGCAGATTAATGGTGAATATGGCGATCTGCGCGAACCGGCGACTATCGGCCGCGTGGTCAAGGCCTTTCAGCCAGAGGTGGTGCTGCATCTGGCGGCGCAGCCGATCGTGCGCCTGTCCTACCATGACCCCGTCGGCACTTATGCCACCAATGTGATGGGCACGGTGCACCTGCTCGAAGCCGTGCGCCATACACCCGGAGTACAGGCGGTGACGGTGGTCACCAGCGATAAGTGCTATGAGAATGTCGAATGGGTCTGGGGTTACCGCGAGAATGACCGACTGGGCGGCCACGACCCTTATAGCAACAGCAAGGCCTGCGCAGAACTGGTGGCTGCGGCTTATCGCACGTCCTACTTTTCAGGCGTAGACGCGCCCCTCCTGGCTACAGCGCGTGCCGGAAACGTCGTCGGCGGCGGCGATTGGGCCAAAGACCGCCTGATTCCCGACGCTATGCGCGCCTTCGCCGTGCAGCAGCCGCTGGTCATTCGTTATCCCGCCGCCGTACGACCCTGGCAACATGTGCTCGAGGCGCTGAACGGCTATCTGGTGCTTACGGAGGGACTTATGGCGGGCAATCGTGCCTTGGCCGAGGGCTGGAATTTCGGACCGCTGCCCCAGTCCTTCAGGGCGGTTGAGGATGTGGTGCAACGGCTGGTGGCGTTATGGGGCGGCCAAGCTTCCTATCGTGCGGAACCGGTGAAGGACTGGCATGAGGCTGGCTTGTTAACGCTTGACGTGACGAAGGCGATGCGGCATTTGCCCTGGCAGCCACAATTGGAGCTGGATGCAGCGTTAGGTTTGACCGTTGCCTGGTATCAAGCCGCGCACCGATCATCCAGCAATATTGCCGATTTCAGCCTGAAACAGATTGATGATTTTGTACGACAAAACAGTCAAAATATAGCGAAGAGGGTGCCATGACTGGCAGGACTGCTGACGATCCTGATGCCTTACGCGCTGAAATTGCCGGTTTAGTAAGCCGCTATTATGCTGCGGCCCATCTGCCAAAACCCTTTGTAGCCGGTCAAAGCTCGGTGCCGGTGAGCGGTAAAGTCTATGGCGCTGAGGAAATGGTCTCTCTTGTCGAGGCGTCGCTGGATTTCTGGCTGACGACTGGACGGTTCAATACTGCATTTCAAGAAAAGTTAGCCAAATATATTGGGGTCAAGACTGCCTTGACCGTCAACTCAGGGTCTTCGGCAAACCTGCTTGCGGTCACAGCGCTGACCTCGCCCTTGCTTGTGGATGCCGCCTTGCGACCGGGCGACGAGGTCATTACCTGCGCCACCGGCTTCCCGACGACAGTCAATCCGATCTTACAAAACGGTCTTGTGCCGGTTTTCCTAGATGTTCAGTTGCCGACTTATAACATGGCGATGGAGAATCTCGCGGCGGCGGTGACACCGCGTACCCGCGCCATCGTGCTGGCGCATACCTTGGGTAATCCCTTCGATCTCACCAGTGTTATGCAATTGGCCGAGAAGCACAATCTGCTGGTTGTCGAGGATTGCTGCGATGCCCTGGGTGCGCGCTATGACGGAAAAATGGTTGGCACATTCGGCAATCTCGGCACACTCAGCTTTTACCCAGCTCATCATATCACGATGGGGGAGGGCGGCGCGGTCTTTACGTCTAATACCAGCCTTCGGCGTGCCGTTGAGTCGCTGCGCGACTGGGGGCGAGACTGCTGGTGTGATCCCGGTTGTGACAATACCTGCAAAAAACGCTTTGGCTGGCAATTAGGTGACTTGCCCAGTGGCTATGATCACAAATACACCTACTCTCACCTGGGTTATAATCTAAAAATCACGGATATGCAGGCGGCAATCGCTTTGGCGCAAATGGCGCGGCTCGACGATTTTATTGCGGCGCGACAACGCAATTTCGGCCGGCTGACTGAACTTTTCGCCGATCAGCGGGACATATTTATATTGCCCGAGGCGACACCGCGCAGCACGCCATCCTGGTTTGGTTTCTGTCTGACGTTGCATGATACGGTACCCTTCAAGCGTGAGTCGCTGTTGAAATTCTTAAATGACCGCAAAATCGCGACACGGTTACTGTTCGGGGGCAACCTTCTGCGCCAGCCATACATGCAGGGCAGGACAAATCGGGTCGTGGGAGAACTCACCAATAGTGATAAGGTGATGCGTCAGACATTCTGGCTTGGTGTGTATCCAGGACTTGGTGAAGACCACCTGACCTATATCGCAGAACAAACCAAGCACTTCTTGTCGGACAAATCGCTGTGGGCTGACTGATGGGTGCTGCCATACCATTGCCTGATCATGCCATCATCCGCGAGGATATGGATTTTGTACTCACGCATTGTGGCAACGAATTCAAAAAACTGGCTGGCGCAAAAATCCTGATAACTGGCGCCAGCGGGTTCGTCGGTAGTTATTTGGTTGAATCGCTTCTTGCCTGGAACCGGCGTTTTCCAGAACAAGCCATCCGAGCCGTACTGACCACGCGATCGCTGGCGGCAACACGCAAAAAATGGCCGGGATTATTTGATCACTCGACCGTGACTTGGATTGAGTGGGATGGAGAAGTGGCCACACTGCCTGATGTCGCGTGCACGTATATTATCCATGCCGCGGCGCCAACGGATCCGGCGCAAATCGCTGCGGCACCGGCGCAGGCCATGCACAGCATCTTTGCGATGTCAGAAGCATTGCTTGCGTTGGGACGGAAGCAAAATATCCACTCAATGCTGTATCTAAGCAGTGGGGCAGTCTATGGCCGGCAACCTGCCGACTTACCGGCGATACCGGAAAGTTATCAGGGAGCGCCTAATATCAATAATCAGAACTCTTGCTATGGCGAGGCCAAGCGGGCGTCTGAATTGCTTTGCGTCCTATCGGGTTTACCGGTGGTGCGGGCAAGGCTCTTCGCTTTTATAGGGCCATATCAAGACTTGGGCGGCAGCTTCGCTGTGCCGGATTTCATTCGTCAGGCGATTTCAGGTCAAGAGATCACTCTGCAAAGTGACGGCTCTGCGCTGCGTACATTTTGTTATGCTGCCGATTTAACTGTGGTTTTGTGGAAATTATTGCTGCAGGGACGGGGCGGGGAAGTCTATAATGTGGGTGGTGAAGAAGTGGTTTCGATAATCGAGGTGGCGAATTTTATCGCAGAGTGTGTGGCAGGAAAGACAATCGTTGCGGCAAGCCTGACTCAACTCGACCAGTCAAGGC
>CAYOGS010000147.1:0-5276 GCA_964403435.1 uncultured Rhodospirillales bacterium
CCTTTAACAACGGCATCGTCAACGATCCCACGAAAATCATGAAAGTTTGGGTTGCCGCCGACGTTAAGTAGGCGTGCGGCCGGTTCATGTGGTTGGCGCCGGCATGGCCGGCGCCGAGGCGGCGTGGCAGATTGTCTCTGCTCAAGTCCCTGTTGTGCTGCATGAAATGCGGCCGCACCGCGGAACAGACGCTCATCAGACTGCCGATTTCGCCGAGCTGGTTTGCTCAAATTCATTCCGATCCGATGACGCGGATTATAATGCCGTCGGGTTGCTGCATCAGGAAATGCGCCGTTGTGGATCGCTGCTCATGGCTATCGCGGCAGAACATCAGGTGCCCGCTGGCGGTGCGCTGGCGGTGGACAGAGAAGGCTTTGCCGCCGCTGTAACGCAAGCCGTCAGTCAGCACCCTCTGATCACCGTGAGGCGGGAAGAAATCAGTGCGTTGCCTGAAATGAACGCAGTGGAAGAGTGGGGTACGACGATCATCGCCACCGGGCCGTTGACGTCAGCCAGTCTCGCTGAATCAATACGACAGGTGACAGGTTCAGATGCACTGGCGTTTTTTGATGCCATCGCACCCATTGTCTATCGGGATAGTATTGATATGAGCCGCGCCTGGCTGCAGTCGCGCTATGACAAGGAAGGGCCAGGCGGTACTGGTGCTGACTATATCAATTGCGCGCTGAACAAAGAGCAGTATCAAGCCTTCATTGAGGCGCTGCGGGTATCACCTAAAACCGAATTCAAGGAATGGGAAAAAAACACGCCTTACTTCGAGGGCTGCTTGCCGATTGAAGTGATGGCAGAGCGTGGGGTAGATACGCTGCGCTATGGGCCGATGAAGCCGGTGGGATTGACTAACCCACATTCGGCGGAGCGGCCGTACGCCGTCATCCAATTACGTCAAGATAACGCTCTAGGCACACTCTATAATCTCGTCGGATTTCAAACGAAACTTAAGCATGCTGAACAGGTGCGTGTATTCCGTATGATTCCTGGGTTGGAGCAGGCGGAATTTGCCCGCTTGGGCGGAATGCACCGTAATACCTTCATCAATAGCCCACGCTTGCTGGATGCAGAATTGCGTTTAAAGGCACAGCCAAATCTGCGCTTCGCCGGCCAGATGACTGGCGTTGAAGGCTATATCGAGTCTGCCGCTATCGGGCTGCTGGCTGGGCGCTTTGCTGCCGCCGAACGTTACGGTCGTGTTCTGGCGCCGCCGCCTGATACCACGGCGTTGGGGGCCTTGCTGGCACATATCACCGGCCAGGCCGTTGCCGAGACATTTCAGCCGATGAATGTCAATTTTGGCCTGTTTCCACCATTGAGCAATGAACCGAAGCACCTTGGTGCCCGTGAGCGTAAGAAGCTGTATACGGATAGGGCGCGCGAAGCATTGGCCGCTTGGTTGGAAGCAGCTTAACGAAACGGTAAGAATTTTCAGCTGCAGGCGTACTGAGCTTTTGGTGTGCTGAAAAATAAGGCTTTGTTAGGTTTCCTGCGGCATTCTGCAAGCATGGATAACAATGAATTAGCCAATCTTGCCGCCAGCGATCCTGGAGCTTTGCTTGCCGTGATGCAGCAGGAGCTGAAAGAGCTGCGCCGTTTCGTGACCCGACGTTTCGACGAAGTGTCCTTTGAGATCAACGCTACTGGTCAAATGCTGGGCATGAACGAAGAGGCTATGACCGCGCGTTTCAGTGAGGTCTTGGCGTTGTTGAACGCCGTATCGTTCCGCGGCGACGGCGCTACACCACACAATGTTGGCGTCGAGCTTGATGCCGTGGTCAGAACCACGGAGGAGGCTGCCAACCGTATCATGGACGCCGCTACGACTATATCCGAAATGACGCGCCAACCTGTGAGTTGGGCAGACGAGGCGGCGCGCAGCGCCTGGCTTCAAAAGATCGAGCAGCAGGCGACACATATTCTCACCGCCTGTTCATTTCAAGACCTGACAGGACAGCGGATTGCCCGTACGCTAGAAAATATTCGGCAGGCGGAAGCCGATTTGAGCGACACACTTCAGCGCATGGGTATTCGGGTTGAGGATGCGGCGCAAACCAAGGCAGCCGCGATGATTGGAAAGCCTGAAGAAAGGGTGCAGTCGCAGGGCGATATTGACGCGCTCTTTGCTTAAACGCTACCCGGCCGCCACAGGCCGACGATATCCTTGATCTCCGCTAAATGCTTTTCCGTCAGCGCACGGGCTTTGTCCGCACCTTGCTGCAGGATTTTGTCAATCGCACCACTATCTCCTTGTAATTCCCGCATGCGGGCGGAGATGGGGGCGATTTTTTCCACGGCGATCTCTGTTAAGGTCTTTTTGAAACCGGAGAACTGCTCGCCCGAATGTTGTGCCAAAACCTAGGCTTTGGTTTGTTCGGTCAGCGCGGCATAGATGGTCACTAGATTGTCCGCTTCCGGTCGTTTCAGCAAACTCGGTAAATTGTCCGGTAAGGCCTCGCTGTCGGTTTTGGCTTTGCGGAATTTAAGCGCTATCGCATCCGCATCGTCGGTAAGATTGATGCGGGAATAATCGGACTCGTCTGACTTGCTCATTTTCTTCATGCCGTCGCGTAATGACATAACACGCGTAGCCTCACCTAAAATCTGGGGCTCCGGCAGCGAAAAATAATCCTGCCCGAATTGGCGGTTGAATGCTCCGGCGATGTCACGTGTGAGTTCCAAATGTTGCTTCTGATCTTCGCCTACCGGCACATGGGTGGCTTTGTAAGCCAGAATATCCGCCGCCATCAGCACAGGGTAGGCATAAAGACCTAACAGTTCCATATCCTGGTTTTTGGCCTTGTCCTTGAACTGGGTCATGCGGTTGAGCCAGCCCAACGGCGTGAGGGTGTTGAAGATCCAGCCGAGTTCGGTATGCGCGCTGACGGCGCTTTGTGGAAAAAGTGCGCTGCGTGCCGGGTCAACACCGGCCGCGATATAGGCCGCAGCAGTTTCGCGGATGTTGGCGCGCAAGACGGCGGGGTCTTGTGGTAGCGTGATGGCGTGCAGGTCTACGACGCAATAAAAGCACTCCGCCTCATCTTGCAGTTTTACCCAATTGCGTAGGGCGCCGAGGTAATTGCCCAAATGTAAATGGCCGGTCGGTTGCATGCCGGAAAGAATGCGTTTCATCACAAAACTCGTCACTCGTTGGCTGAAGATGGTGGCGCGGACGTTTTGTCCGGTCGGCGCAACATAGCAGGCAAATCCTGCCAGCGCCAAGCGCCGGTCAATTGCACCAAGATGGCATAGCCCAGTAAAGTGCCGCCCATCAGCAGGCTGAGGCCGCAGAAATTGAGCCAGAGGTCGCTGGTCTGGAAAAACCAAGCCAGGGACAATTGCAGGCCATAGATGATGCCGGCCATGGCCAAGGCGCAACAAATCAGGCGCGGAATTTGTCGTCGCGCGGCATCGTCTAACGTCACGACTCTGTGCCGGCGCATATGATGTAAAAGCAGGAGGGCATTGACCCAAGAAGCCAATCCATTTGCTAGGGCAATGCCAACATGCCCCAGCGGCTGGATGAGCAGTGCCGAACCGACGATGTTGGCAATCAGTGCAATGACGGCCATTTTGACTGGCGTGCGCGTATCGTGCCGCGCGAAATAGTTGGCGCTGAACACCTTAACGAGCAAGAAGGCCGGGATGCCGACGGCGAAAGCCTGCAGTGCCGCCGCTGTGGCCAGCGTGTCAGCGCCTCCAAAGGCGCCATGCTGGAAAAGGGTCTGAATGATCGGGACGGGGGCCACCGCTAACCCTACTGTGGCCGGCAAGCCTAGCGACAAGGCCACCACAATGGCGCGGCTGTAATAGTGGCGGACTTTAGCTTCATTGCCTTCCTGCACATGCTGGGCCAGCACCGGCAAGAGCGTCGTAGCGATGGCGATGCCGATAACCCCCATGGGTAGCTGGTTTAGCCGGTCGGCGTAAAAGAGGTAAGAGACTGTGCCGGTGGGTAGCAGTGAGGATAGTACGGTGGACACTACAATATTGATTTGCGTGGCTCCAGCGCCGAGCGCTCCGGGGCCGATCTGCTTGAACAGCAACCGAATTCGCGGCGTCAAGCGTGGACGGCAGAGCGGAATCGGCAAGCCGTGGCGATGGCAATAATACAGCAGATAAAAATACTGAATGATGCCGGCTAGGGTTACGGCCCAGGCCAGGGCATAGCCGGTGTCCAGGCTCAGCCACAGCGTCCCGAGGAGCATGGCAACAAGGGTAAAGTTATACAAAATAGGCGCTGAAGCGGCGGGCGCGAATTTACGGTTGGCGTTTAAGACGCTGCCTTGCAATGCGGCGACAGAGATGAGCAGCAGATAAGGGAAAGTGATACGGCTAAGCGCGATGGTGAGGTGGTATTTTTCTGGCTCGTCGCTAAAGCCGGGCGCCAAGGCCAAAATTAGCCAGGGCATGGCCAGCATGGCCAGGACTGAGAAGGGGATGAGGATGATGACCAGCATCGCCAGCGCCTCGCCAGCGAATTGCTGCGCGGCCTCCTGGTTTTGCTCGTGCTTCTCTTTGGTATAGAGTGGCACGAAGGCGGCGTTAAAGGCTCCTTCTGCGAATAGGCTGCGAAACAGATTAGGGAGACGCTGAGCGACAAAAAATGCGTCCGCCACCGGTCCGGCGCCCAGAATTGCAGCGGTTGCCGTGTCGCGCACGAAGCCGGCGAGCCGTGACAAAACCGTCAGGCTGCTAACGGCGAAGAGTGAGCGGGCAAACGACATCAGGCGCTACGGTGAAACGGGTGGGTGCAGCATTTGATAAAGCAAGCAGCCCAGTAGGCTCAGGCACAGAGCCGGGGCAAACGGCGATTGTTCTGTACCCGTCAGGCGCTTCCAGAGCAGCCCGTTGATGACGCCAAAAACGCCTGCGATAATGAGAAACCAGAACAGGGTGGTAATTTGGAGCCACAGGCCGGCAGCAGCGAAAAATTTCACGTCGCCCAGTCCCAGCATCTCTTTGCGCCGCACCCAGCTATAGCCATAAACCATGAGTAGACCGAGCAGTAGCAGGATGCCCGACATCATGAGGCCGATGGTCAATTGGCCCCCTCCTGCCAGCAACCAGGCCATGCCCAAAGCAGCAAGCAGCAAGTTGAACCAGTCTGGGATAATGCCGAACAACAGGTCAATCATGGCAATGGCCGGCAGTAACCCCACCGCCAGGCATAAAATGAGCGTTGCGGCGCTCAGACCACCCAGCGCGCCGGCAACCATACCAGCCAGCAACCCGATACTCTCCGCCGCCGGCACCGCCTTCGG
>CAYOGS010000148.1:0-5246 GCA_964403435.1 uncultured Rhodospirillales bacterium
GCACGAGGCCGAACCCTTCAGCGCGATGCAACGACAAAACGACATCACTCGCAGCGATGAGTGCTGCGGTCTGATTCGGGGGCAAAGTGGTGGTGAGCAGTTCGATATTGCCCGCCGCTGCTGCCAATCGCTCCAAGGCCTGCATACCGGCGGGATAGGCTTGTGGATTGGCTATCTTGAGCAAAAGGCGGCAGGACCGGTCAGTGCCGAAGGCCTGCTGAAAGGCTTGGATGGCACCCAGGGGATTCTTGCGCGTATAGCCAGAGGCCAGGTTGAACATCGCCAGCACGACGAAACTGTTGATCGGTTTTGGCCATGCCCAGCTTTCTGGAGACGGCACCATAGCCGGCTTGACCGGCAAGGGTGTGGTCTTGACCGGCAGCGCCGTGTGGCCGCGAAAGGCCTGTGAAGTGAAGTCGCTTAGCGCCCAAACCTCATGCACGAAATCAAACCCCGCATGCCAGTCCGAAGGCACGTCAGGCAACTCCCACGCCCAGCAACCGACAATTTTTTTGTTTCTGGTCAGTTGCTTGCCGAGAATTTTTAATGCGAGCGGGACATAAGGCGCGTTGACATGCAAAAACAGTGTGCCGCTGCCAATAAGATGACTTCCATCGCGCCATTCGCCGCGCGGCAGGTCTACGCCCTGCATCATCTGCTGCGACAGATCTATACCGTAAGTCTCTGTTTGCTCTGACTGAAAAGCCTGCAACGCCAGGCGCGCCCATTCCCCCAGTCCGGTGGCGGCGGTAAGAAATCCAGCAACGATGAAAGGGCTCGGATATCCGACCGGTGCCGGCAGGCTCGGGCGCGGCGCCAGAGCCTGCGTGACGCGGAATAGTAAAGCACGCCGCCACGGTTGCGGCAAATGCTGCCAAAGCCGGTGCAGATGCTGCGCCCACATCAATTGTTACCGGAGGGCGGCAAGGCATTCCGCAGTACTGTGGCATACATTGGCGCTTGCGCCGTGAATGACAGCGTTTCGCGGTGCTGATTTACACCTTCAGCCAGCCGGTCATAATGCGCCGCGTCCATCATTTGCAGCATGGCAGCGGCCAGTGCCGAGGCGCTGACATTAGCCGCCTGTATGCCGGTTTTGTCAGGAATGACCTGTTCAACCAAACCACCGACCGGCGTGGCCACAATCGGCAATCCCGCCGCATAGGCCTGATTGGTGACGCCCGATTGGCTGGCTTCTCGATAAGGCAGCACCACGGCATCGGCGTCTGTGAACAATTTTGGTATTTCTGCGTCGCCGATCCAGCGGGTGACGCAGGTGACACCCTTTGATAGAGCAAGTCGTTGGGTGTATGGCGCCAGATCGCCTGCGCCGGCGATGACCAATTCGGCTTGTGAGCGCTGCTGCTGTACTTCACGCCACGCATCAAGCAGGATGTCTAAGCCTTTGTAGGCCATGATGCGGCCGAAAAATAGAAAACGAAACGGCCGTCCGACCGGATAAGACCGCGCCGTCAGCGGTAAACCGGGCAGGGGAGCGACGCCGTAGGGAATCACGCTGATATTGTCGGCGGCATAGCCTGTGTTTGCCGTCACGCCGCGCGCCACGGCGGCGGAGAGGGTGATAACGTGCCGTGCCTGCTTGAGTTCGCAACGCCGGCGCCAACGCCACAGCGGCTGAGCTTCACCCGGATGCGGCGTCGCATCATGCAGCACGGGAATGTAAGCGGCGCCGCTGGTCGTAACACAGTCCGCCAGCAGCGGTGTCCATAAATGTCCCATGGTTGAAAGGACGGCGTCAAAACGCTCCTGGCGCAAAAAATCCTGGAACGCATGGCGTAGCCACGGTAGCCGTAGTGTGCCCAACGCGAAACTCAATTTGTCCTGATAAGTCTCTACCCAATGCAACGCCCCACCTTGCGCCAAAAAATCATCGCGTAAACTATTGCCGTTGGCTAGGCTAGCGGTGACAGTCAGCCCCGGCTGTCCTCGCAGTGCGCGCAGCAGTTCGAGGGTATAAAGTGGGCCAGCGCCTGTCCGCCCCCAGTACCAGAGCAAGATTTTGGCCGGTGTTGGCAGAGCAGCAGGCAATGATTGAGATGTGGGCAACGCGTCAACAGGCGCGGCCATAGACATCCTCGACGCGGACGATGTCATCTTCCTCAAGATATTCACCCGACTGCACCTCGATTAACCGCAGCGGCACCTTGCCGGGATTCTCCAACCGGTGCGTTTCGCCGGCCGGAATATAAGTTGATTCGTTCTCGCGCAGCAAAAACTGTTCCGTGCCGCGTGTAACCAGGGCGGAGCCGGAGACCACTACCCAATGTTCACTGCGGTGCCAGTGCTTTTGCAGCGAAAGCTTGCCACCTGGATGAACGACGATCTGCTTGACATGGAAGCGCGGTCCGGCGTCCACCGTCATGAACCAGCCCCAGGGGCGATTGATGACGACGTCCGTTTCAGTTTCGCGCCGGTTCGCCAGTTTCAGCTTCTCCACCAGTTGCTTGATGGTCTGGTCAGCGCGCTTGTCAGCTACCAGAACGGCGTCGCGGGTGGCGACGACAACCAGATCTCTTACGCCAACGGTGGCGACCAGCTTATGATCGCTTTGAATGTAGCAATCGCTGGTGTCAATGGCGCAAGTGTCGCCATGTAACACGTTGCCGTCCGCAGTTTTTTGGCCGTCCTGCCAAACGGCCTGCCACGAACCGACATCAGACCAGCCCATCTCCACCGGTACCATGGCGGCCTTGGTGGTGTGCTCCATCACGGCATAGTCAATCGAATCGCCTTTGATGCCAGCAAAACTGTCGCCTAGCCTACGGAAAAACAAATCATCGGTTGCTCCAGACAGCGCTGCGCGGCAGGCGGCCAGCATGGCCGGTTGCAACCGCTCTAGTTCGGCCAGATAGGTCGCTGCGCGGAAGAGGAAAATGCCGCTGTTCCAGAAATAATGGCCGTCTGCCACATAACGCTCGGCGACCACACGCGACGGTTTTTCTACGAACTGTTTGACGGCGTAAACGCCGTCCGCTAGAGCGTCCCCGCGCTGAATATAGCCGAAGCCGGTTTCCGGAGCTGTCGGGTCAATGCCGAACGTCACCAGCTGGTCTTGTTCCAGACAGCAGGCCGCGGCCTGGCGGATGGCGGCATGAAAGCGTTCCGGCTTACGAATCACATGGTCGGCGGGGCTGACCAGCAGCAATGCCTCCGGTTCTTTTTCCAGTAACAACGCCGCCACGGCGATGGCCGGTGCGGTGTTGCGGCCGACTGGCTCCACCAGCACCGACTGCGGCTCAGCACCGATAGCGTGCAACTGCTCGCCCACTGTAAACCGGTGTTCATGGTTGCAGATGATAATAGGCGGCTGGTAGGCGTCGTTCTGCAGGCGTTGCACGGTCTCCTGAAACAAAGTCTGTTCGCCGTTCAGCGCATGGAATTGTTTGGGGCTGGTGGCGCGCGAGAGCGGCCACAGCCGGGTGCCGGAGCCGCCGGAAAGTATGACGGGAAAAATCCTTGCCCTTAGGGCGGGAGGTGCGCTCATGCTGAAAGGCTCAAATGACAGGGAATTTCTCCCGACTCAATACCATAACATCTCTGAGGCGCAAAGGCCAAAGCCCACGAAAACATTGCGGCTGGCCGCCTTGTTGCCTAACCTGCCGATTCGCATCATCGAAAGCAGTGTATGAATATTCTCTTTTATATAGAGCCGTGGATTGAGAAAGCGCGGCCGGAATGGAAAGACGTCTGGATTGAAGCGGTCTTGCTGCCGCTTTACCAGGCTGTGCAGGCGTTTCCAGAACAACGCTGTTACTTCCTGCTGGGGGATGCCCAGCGTGTGACCGCTGAGCGTTTGTTGCAGCGGGACGGCACGCAGGCCGCCATAATCACCCAGCAGGAATTGCGATCGATCTTCCCGGATTACCTTACGGCCAGCCTAGCCTGGCAGCACGGCACGGCGCCGCCAGAAGCGCAACGGGCGATGCAGGAGTTGCTGGCGGGAAAACTGCAGGGTTTCGTGCCGGATATCATCATAAGCTTCATGATGCCTGTGCCGTTCTTGCGCGCGATGTTTCCGTCGGCGCTCGTGCTACACCAGGAAGTGGGTGGCTTCTCCCGTGCGCCCTATCCGCCGGCCTGGCACCTGGACCCCTGTGGCATGTTTGCGGAAAGTTTCGTCAGCCGATTCGCACCGCAAATCACGGCAGAACCGCCGACGGCGGAGCAACAGGAATTTTTAGCGGGATTTCGCCAGACATTTTGCGATGAGCTGCTGTTGGCCAAGAACCCATTCACACGATCGATGCTCGTCGGCGACAAGCTGTTCAAGTATCTGCTGCTGCTGCCGCTCCAAATTTCTGACTATATCGCTTTTGAGTCCTGCTGTGGTTACACCAGCCAGTGGGATATGCTGACCCAGGTGTTGGACAATGTCCGGCAGGATATCGGCGTGGTGGTAACGGAACACTCCGACTGGGGGCGGATGTTGACGCCAGCGGCCAACGCCTATCTGCGCCGCACTTATCCTAACTATATCTATTCCGAACGCTTTGAAGCGTACGAATATCCTTCGCAATATCTGCTGGCGCATGTGGATGCGGTGGGGACTGTCTCCTCCTCAGTTGGCATTCAGGGCTTGCTGTGGCGTAAGCCAGTCTGCGCTTTGGGAAACAGCCATATTAACGCCATGGCCGATTTGACGGATATCCGACAACTGGGAGCTTATCTGGACAATGTGGCCTATACCGGCCATGACGGACTGCTGCATTTCTTGCTCACACGCTACTATTTCATGGGCACGGGCTATTTGTGGAATTCTGTGTGGTTGGAGGAGCGGTTGCGGCACTGGCTCGCTGTCTATCGGCAAGCCGGTATCGGTGCCGATTTCTTCCCTCCCGCTGATACGGACACTGCACTGCTGAGTGCTTACCGTGCCGCCGCCTATCCACATATCCCCTGCATCAGCCGGGATCAGGTGCAGCGTTGCGCGGAAGATCAACAATTGCGCCAAACGCAAGCGGCTCTCGTGCAACAGCAGGCCGTCAATCAGCAACTGCAGGATGAACTCGTTGGTGTGCGCAGGCAATTGCGGGCACTGGAGGACTCGGCATCCTGGCGTGTTACTGCACCATTACGAAAAATCAAAGATCGTCTCAAGTGAGCAGGAATAATCATGAAGCCTCTTCTCAGCTATCTACAAGCACCGTTTGTCGGCAGGGTAGAGCCCTTCCATCGTCTAATGACCCGCTGTTGGGTCTTGATGCGGAGCCACGATGCTGTACTGG
>CAYOGS010000149.1:0-3027 GCA_964403435.1 uncultured Rhodospirillales bacterium
TCTTCAAGCGGGGTGACTTCCGGAGCCAGACGGTAATTCATGCTTATGAAGATATAGCCTTTTTCCTCGACGTAATGTTCCTGCTTGGCAGGACTCCGGCGTCGCATACTTTTGTCTCCCCGCCGCCAGCCGCCGCCATGGACCATAATAATGACGGGGGCATTGTGTGCCGTCGCCGGTAAATAAACATCCATGCGCTGCTTGGGATGGGAGCCATAGGCCTCATCAGCCAGTTTTCTTTCTTCGCTTGTGCTGGTTCGCGGCGCGGAGTCTGGCCGCTCAGTGTCCCATAGGATTTGGCTTTGAGAGGCGCCAGAAGTTTGCTGCTGGCGCTCCCGGTAGCGTTCCAGTAGGCCGGCGTATGATTCTACCGGTACGGCTATCAGCATTACAACCAGAAATAGATTAAATGTATGGCGCTGCAACCAGTATCTGCTCGTCATGTTGCACCATTGTTCTGACGCGGTTATCTTTAGCATAATCTCTAAAGACTCTGATGGGTCAACGATCCAAAGGTGGTTTTCCGTCGCCGCCACTTGGCAGCCGAGCCGGCACCCTTTATCATTGATTATGACTTACTCTATCGCCGCATTCTATCAGTTTTCTCCCGTTGCCGATCCCGCCGCCCTGCGCGACACGCTGCGGAAGGAATTTATCGATCTGGGGGTCTGTGGCACACTACTTATTGCGCCGGAAGGCATCAACGGGACGATGGCCACAAGCAGCCGGCCTGCGTTGGATGCGATGCTGGCCCTTCTGCACAAGCATATGGGGTTGGTGCACCAAACAGTTAAATTCTCTTATTCTTCTGAAAAACCTTTCAATAAACTCAAGTTAAAACTGAAACGTGAACTCATCACCTTCAAACAGCCCCAAGCCGACCCTATCACTCTTGCTGGTACCTATGTAGCTCCGCAGGATTGGAACGCACTCATCAGTCAAGATGATGTGACAGTGCTCGACACGCGCAATTTGTATGAAACGGCCATCGGCACGTTCGCTGGCGCGCTTGACCCACAGATTGATACCTTCACTGCCTTCGCGGATTTTGTTCGCACTCAGTTAGATCCTAAAGAGCACCCCAAGATAGCGATGTTCTGCACCGGCGGCATCCGTTGCGAAAAAGCCTCTGCCTTCATGCGCGCCGAAGGCTTCGCTGAAGTCTATCATCTGCAAGGAGGCATCCTTAAATATCTGGAAGAAATTCCGGCATCGCAAAGCCTGTGGCAGGGTGACTGCTATGTCTTCGACAAGCGTGTGGCGGTGGGGCAGGGACTTAAAACCGGACACTACAGCATGTGCTACTGCTGCGGCTACCCTTTGTCGGCTGAAGACCGGCAAGACCAACATTTTGAAGCCGGAGTCTCTTGTGCTTTTTGTTACGATCAGAGCACGACAGAAGACAAAGCCCGATTCCGCACCCGGCAACGGCAAAGCGAGCAGACCGAGCACGTGCCAGAATCTCCAGCATGACGGGCGCGATTGTCATCTATGTCGTTTGCGCTAATGCCTCTGAGGCAATGCGAATTGGGGAGACGGCTGTGGCAGCAAGACTCGCAGCCTGTGCCAATATTCTGCCCGGCATGGCGAGCATCTATCATTGGCAAGGCAAAATCGAACAGGCGCAGGAAAGCGTACTGCTGCTCAAGACGCGCGCCGATTTGTTTGAAGCTTGCGCAGACAAGGTGCGCGCCTTGCACGGCTATACCGTGCCTTGCATCATCGCGTTGTCAGTGACGAGCGGCACACCGGATTATCTGGAATGGCTGATGGCCGAAACCGTGGCATCATCAGAAGACGCAAAAGCGTGAATGACTTCAATGCGCCCGATTATGTTGTCGTTTAGCGCTTCCAACGCGTCGGCGGGTATCCACCATTCGGTATGCTGCGCGCCGCCAACCTGATGCGTTGGGTAGTGATCCATGAAAGTTTTGCGGACGAAAAAACGCGTCACATAGCCGGCTCCGCTTGCCGGTACGTTCCATTCGCGCGCGATTTGAATGGCGTATTCATCACTGGTCACGGGGTAGAAGATAGGCTGCTCAGCGCGTCGCGGCGGCCAGCGGCGAAAGCCGTTGGCCTGCACAAGAGCAAGTTCTTTTGGACCGGTTGGGCGGTAGAGCGCTAAAGTTTCAATTTGATCCTGCAATAGAAGGTCGCAAGCCTGGGAGCGGTGGGATAGCAAATGTTTTTCTGCTGCTGTCATCTCAGCGAAGGTGCGGTTCTTGCCCTCTGGCAGAAACACTGGATCATAGCCGAAACCGCCATTGCCGCGCGGCGGCCACACAATCTCACCTGAAACTTCACCGCGATAAGTTTGGATGGTGCCGTCAGGCCAGCATAAGGCAAGCACGCACACGAAACCGGCGCTACGATCAGGCTTCCCGCGCAGCTCATACTCAACGCGCTGCATCGCGGTGTTGAAATCCTTGGCTGCGCCAGCCCAACGAGCGGAGTAGATTCCCGGAGCTCCTGCAAGAGCACTAACACATAGACCGGAATCATCCGCCAACGCCGGGATACCACTGACGATGGCGGCAGCACGCGCTTTAAGAATGGCATTGTCCTCAAAAGTCGCACCGGTTTCTTCCGGTTCGCATAAACCATGATCGGCAGCGCATGATAATGTTACACCCAGTGGTTGCAGCAATTGCTGAAACTCCGGAATCTTAGCGCGATTGTGGCTAGCGATTATGAGGCGATCGCCGGCTTCCAGCTTGTGCTGTGTTACACTCATTATGGCGGCGGGGGTGGCATCGGCATCTCAACCGGCGCCTCTGGTAGAGTGGTGGGCGGCGTAGGTGCTGGTTCCACCGCTGGCACGGGGGGCAGAACATCAGTTTTTTCCTTGATGTCGGCTGGTTCCGGTGCAGTCAGTTTCGAGGACTGTGGCACCGGTGGATTAACGGGTGCGATCGGCGCTGGTTTTGCCTGCGATTTTCCATTCGGCGCCATTACGTCGGGTGACAGCAAGACACCTGGCGCGGTTGTGATCGGTGGGGGAGTTAAACTATTTTGCCGTGACGA
>CAYOGS010000149.1:3037-5241 GCA_964403435.1 uncultured Rhodospirillales bacterium
TACTTCAATTTGTACACTATCTCCCCAGCCAGCTTTCAGGTGTTTCAGGTTGTTGTGATTGTGGCAAACTTGTCTCTGGTTGTGGCGTAGGTTCGGCTTCTGGCATCGGAGCAGATAATTCTGGCAATGACTCGAGCATCTCCCTCACTTCCGGAGCAATGGACTTGGATTCACCCGACATGTCGGGCTTCGGTGCAGGTTTGACCGGAGCTTTCTTTGCTGCAGGGTTGATTGTTTCCACTTTCTTCGTTGCCGGCTTCTTGGTTTCCGGTTTTTTTACCTCCACCTTATCAGGCGAAGTTTTTTTGGTTTCTGCCTTCTTGCCGCCAGACTTCGCGGGCTCAGCTTTTTTTGCGTCGGGTTTTGCCGATTTAGACTTTGTCTCTGACTTAGCTTTTGCCGCTTTTTCATCGCTGTTAGTGGTTGTTTTTGAGCTATCTTTTGGTTTGGCAGTTTTA
This sequence comes from uncultured Rhodospirillales bacterium, assembly GCA_964403435.1. Classification (GTDB taxonomy): domain Bacteria; phylum Pseudomonadota; class Alphaproteobacteria; order UBA9219; family RFNS01; genus JAGOHT01. The sequence continues at coordinate 3,496 of CAYOGS010000149.1, forward strand.
TCTGTCTTAGCTTTTGGTTTCTCGGTTTCCGGGATCACGGGTGGCAAGTCGGACGCTTTCGGCTCTTTCTTGGCTGTTACGGGTGTTTTCACCACAGGGCTGGGTTTTTCTGACCTGACCGCCGCGTTGGATGGAGCAGTATCAGTATCGCAAATCAGCAAAACCAGCCCCAACTCGCCAGCAGACCAAAGAAACAATAGGGATTTATCAGATTTGTCGGCGGTAAATACCGTGACTTCCGGTGAAGCAGAACGCGGTGTCCGTGGCACTAGCTTATATTTTTCGGCGCCAAGCTGCAGCGCGGTGCTGTCAAAAATGTCGTTGACACGTTTTTGTTCGGCTTGCCGTAGCCGCCAGCCATAGGCTTCAATCGTTCGGCAACGGCGCTGCAGGTCCGTAGCGACATTCAGCATCGCGTCTTCAAAATTTTCAGTGACCGGCAGCTGGATTGGCGGGTCGGTGAAACTGATTCCGGCCAACGCCGAACGCGTACCTTCGGCATTCTGCGCCCAGGCTCCTAAGGGCGAGCAAAGCAGGCCGAGAACCAGCATCAGCAACGGAGTGGGGCGCAGCATCAGGTAATTCTCCTGTATTTACAAACACATAACTAATAAAACCGGCGGCGGATGCCAGAAAGGCGGGTGACCGGTGTTGCCTTGCGGCAGGCAGGACTAACAAGCAAAAGCTTTACGAATTAGAGAGGATTATATGAAAGTTTTTGCTTGGGTTGTTAGGTTAAATCTTAGCAAGCCGTTTATTTTTGTCCAGCTATGCTGAGAACCCTTGGATTGGACGGTTTCCGCGGGAAATGAGTCAGGCGCGCGCGATAGAAAACGATAATGTCCTCCGCCTTTTGCCGCTGCCCGGGCGCGGTGAGGGCGCGTTGCAGGATCGGTCTCGCGCAGATAAAGCTGCGGAGCGCGGCCTAGCAGAAACGCGCAATACGGCCGCGCAAAGCCAACAACCGGAAGGCGTTTATTCCGTCAAATTCGGCACGCAAAACGCGTTACCGCAATCGCCTGTCAATGCAACGCGACAAAATCAGCGCGGCAGCCAGACCGGAAATGGTCTCAATTTATCAGATGAGGTGGTGTCTTTTTTGCTCTCAGGCAATGAAGTATCCGCTGGCGACGAGGCCGATCCCAATGATAGTTTGCGCATTTATCAGGAGGCGACGGCGGCATTCCCGCGGTCAAAACCCAGCCTGTTCAGTTTGGCCGTCTGATGCGCCGGTCTTAATACCGATTTGTGCGTGCCCTCTGTTCAGGAGTCCGTGACATGCCCTTCGCCTATCCACTTTCCGCACTTGTCACGCTTGCCGCGCTGGCCATCTACTTCGTTTTCACGATCAATGTCAGCCGGGCTCGCGTGCGCTATAATGTCCTGGCGCCCAGCACGGACGGGCCAGACGAGTTCATGCGCCGCTACCGCGTGCATGTGAACACGCTGGAACAGATCGTACTGTTCCTGCCGCTTTTGTGGTTGGCGGCGCTGACGGTGCATGACGGGCTGGCGGCGGCCATCGGCATATTTTGGCCAGTGGGACGGTATATCTATGCCCGCGCCTATTATCGCAATCCCGCTAAACGCGGACCGGGTTATATCGTCGGCCTCTCGACTGACATAGCTTTGTTTCTTGTGGCGCTCTATGGGATTATTCGTGCCTTTATCCTTAGTTTTTCTTGAGAATTAAGCCTGATATGCGGAGGTTGCTCTTTGCCCATCGGCATAAGCGGTCTATAATGA
>CAYOGS010000150.1:0-4909 GCA_964403435.1 uncultured Rhodospirillales bacterium
GACTATGCCGTGCCGCGTGACCCAGCCGCACCAGACTATCCTGAGAGTTATGTCTTCAACCACGATGCCATGGTGGCGGCCATCCGTGAACGCGGCCTGCATCTAGATGTGACGCTTAATCAAGGAAACACGCTTTATACGGGCGAACCCGTCAACATCGCAGCATCCGACCAGCCTCCCTCCCTGCGCCTGCGCGCGCCGAGCACCCAGGAATCCCGCGCGGGGTTTGCTGCTTTCGCTGCTGCCACGGTCAAATATTTTCAAGAAAAACACGGCGACGCCTATTTCACCTGGCTAATCTGGAACGAACCGGATTTCCCCGGCGGCTGGCCGCCAGAGACGAATGCCGCAGAATTCGGCCAATTGCTCCATGATACCTGCACCGCTATTCGTGCCGCCGTCCCTACGGCGATTATCATGGGGCCAGCATTAGGCGCGCACGGCAATGGCGACATTAAGGTGGATTTCATCAAAGGTTTGTTCACGACTGCCAACCCCTTGCCTTGTTTGGATGCCTTCACCATTCACCCCTACCGTGCTTACGCGCCGGAGACCGCGACCAAAACATATGCTGAGGTCGCGCACTTACTGGCACCCTGGCAGCCCAAAGATAAGCCGCAGGTGCCACTGGCCGTAGATGAATGGGGCTATAGCATCAACCGGCATCGCGGCGAGGTTCCAGAACCTGCGCGCTGGCGCAATTATAGTGGCGAGGAACAAGCCGCGCTGATGCTCCGTATGTATTTGACTAACCTTGCAGCCGGGTTGCCACTGACCACAATCTATGACTGGCGCGATCGCGGCACTGACCCGTACGAATGGGAAGATCATTTTGGCGTCATCGGCTTTAAGGGAGAAGAAAAGCCAGCACTGAAAATGTTTCGCGTCACCTGGCCGCTCCTTCTTGATCGGCCATTGCTAGCTCCAGTGCCTCTACCACACTGTCCACCGACGCTACATGCACTTCGTTTCGGCCCGCACACGGACGATGCCAAAAATTGGCTGATTCTCTGGACCGAGACCGAATTACATACACTTACCCTAAAGGGTGAACCGGAGATGGCACAGAATATTTTCGGCGAAGTCGTAAAGTGGCAGCATGGCAGCAACAACATCGAGGTCAAGCCGCAACCGTTGCTAATAGCCGAGCACCCTTCACGTCTGCTCAGCCTGTCTTGCAACGGCAACACGAAAACGCCTTAGCTATTTTTTCAGCGCCTTATAGGCCGCCAGCACGGCCGTGGTCACCAGATCGGAAACTGTTGCCCCCATCTGCACCATTTGCGCCGAGTGGCTTAACCCATGCAGTATCGGACCGATCATTGTGCCGCGCCCCAGCCGGTGCAGGAGTTTAGCACTGATATGTGCCGACTGTAGATTGGGCATGACAAGAATATTGGCGGCGTCTGAGAGCCGGCAAAACGGATAAAGCTGCTTCATCAAAACGCCATCCAGAGCCACATCGGCTGACATCTCGCCGTCATATTCGAAATCCACCTTGCGCTGGTCGAGTAGGCCAATGGCTTCGCGGATGATTTGCGCTTTTCCGCGCTGCGGCTGTCCGAAGTTAGCGTATGACAGGAAAGCCACACGAGGCTGATGCCCCATGCGCTCGGCCCAGTCCGCGGCATGAATAGCAATCTCCGCTAAACGTTGTGGCGTCGGGTCAATATTCACAGCCGTATCCGCCAGAAACACAGTGCGTTCCGGCGTGATGGCCATGGTCAGGCCGAAAGCTCCGGACACCGGGTCGGCGTCAAACACCTTGCGCGCATCGTCGAAGCACACGATGAAGTTGCGGGTCAAGCCTGTCACCACTGCGTCGGCGTCACCCAACGCCACCATGGTGGCGGCAAAGACGTTGCGGTTTTGGTTGATCATACGTTGGCAATCGCGTCGCATATAGCCACGTCGACAGAGCCGGCCGTAGACGAAGTCAGCGTACTTCTGATTGTGGCGCGACAGCCGAGCATTGTGAACTTCCAACTCTTCCGCGCAAGGCAGTTGCATGGCGGCGATCTTTTCCTTCACGACCTCTTCGCGTGCTACGAGCACCGGCGTGCCGTAACCAGCTGCCTTAAACTGCAGCGCGGCGCGAATACTGCGCTCCTCTTCACCTTCTGCGAAGACCACGCGTTGCGGATTGCGCCGCACAGTTTCAAAAATCAATTCCAGGCTATCCGCCGTGGGGTCGAGACGGCCGCGCAGCGTCCGCTCATAAGCGGCCATATCGTTGAGTGGTTTGCGGGCAACACCGCTATCCATCGCCGCCTGCGCCACAGCCGCCGGTATTTTAACAATAAGGCGCGGATCAAACGGCACGGGGATTATATAGTCCGGACCATAGCGCAACCGCCGCCCGCCATAAGCAGCGTCCACCTCGTCGGGAACATCCTCACGCGCCAGCTGCGCCAACGCCTTAGCAGCCGACAGCTTCATGGCATCGTTGATAGTGGAGGCACGCACGTCTAAGGCGCCACGGAAAATATATGGAAAGCCGAGGACATTGTTGATCTGGTTGGGATAGTCCGACCGTCCAGTGGCCACGATAGCGTCACTACGCAACTGCCGCACTTCCTCGGGCGTGATTTCCGGATCAGGATTGGCCATCGCGAAAATAACTGGATTCTTGTTCAGCCCCTTGATCATGGCCGGAGTGAATGCACCCTTAGCGGACAATCCGACAAGAATGTCCGCCCCCTGAATAGCTTCTTCCAGTGTCCGCGCCTTGGTCGGCACGGCATGCGCTGATTTCCACTGATTCATGCCCTCCGTGCGCCCCTGAAAGATGACACCCTTGGTATCACACATGATGATATGGTCGTGCGGAACGCCGAGGGCCTTGAACAGTTCAACGCAGGCTATGGCTGAAGCGCCTGCCCCATTCACCACCATCCTAACCGTCTTAATGTCACGGCGCGTAATATCCAGCGCATTGATCAATCCGGCAGCAGCAATGATCGCCGTGCCATGCTGGTCATCATGGAAGACCGGAATATCCATGATCTCGCGCAAGCGCTGCTCAATGATGAAACAGTCCGGCGCTTTGATGTCTTCGAGATTAATGCCGCCGAACGAAGGCCCCAAAAACTTTACACAGTTAATAAATTCTTCAACATCTTTGGTATCCACCTCAAGATCAATCCCGTCCACATCGGCAAAACGTTTGAACAGCACCGCCTTACCCTCCATGACGGGCTTGGAGGCCAGGGCACCGAGATCGCCCAACCCCAGTACTGCTGTGCCGTTGGAAATGACGGCCACCAAATTGCCGCGCGCCGTATAATCATAGGATGCTTCAGGATTGGCATGAATCCGCAGGCAAGGCACCGCAACGCCTGGTGAATAGGCTAGCGACAAATCGCGCGCCGTGGTCAAGGGCTTGGTTGGCGTAATCTGCAACTTCCCTGGCCGGCCGGAGGCATGCAGCGTCAGAGCTTCATCATCGGTAATCTTCTGGGTGGTTTGAGACATTGTGGTTTCCAATTAGTTGCTTTTAGCGGCAGCATGGCTAACGCCACGCCTTAGAATAAAGCGATTGTTAACGCGAAGCAGTCACCATAGGCGTCCCATGCGCCTTTTTCCAGCCCTCACTTGGCCGCGTATAGCTGCCTGTTGTGCATTTGCGAACGAACGCTGCTTCAAGCGCTTTGTTACATTATTGCTATTATTCGCCTCGCTACCAGCGCAGGCGGGCATCGAAGCCGCGCAATCTGGCATGAATATCCTTGGCTTTGGCTTGCTGACTGGCACCTTACTGACCGCCAGTTGCTACATGTTTTTCATCTGGCTAGTTTTCCGTCACCTCAGTCAAATGCTGCTCGTACTCATGCTACTGCTGCTGCTCGGCCATATGGTACTGAGCAACACGCCTCTGGCTGCAGCGCTCGGCATCGCCAGCCCGCAGATTTTGGAGCAACTGCGCAATGCCACGATGCTCGGTTTCTATTTGGTCTGTATCGGCTTTACGATCAACTTCCTCGACCTCGAATCGCATCTCCCATCCCTACGATCAGCATTGTTCAGCTGCATGGGCGTGGTTGGCATCGGCCTGGTACTTACGAACATCTTCATGCGTGAAGAACTGCATGATGCCCTCCCCTATATTACAGGCGGCATCATGGCGGTATTGCTAGGTGCAGGTGTGGTCGCTGCACTGCACCGTATTCCCGGTGGCGTTTCACATGTTTTGGCCTTTCTAGTATTTCTGCTCGGCAGCCTGGCGGCACCTTTGCAAGCGCAAGGGATTCTTGAACTCTCAACTTCGCTCGTCGCCAATATGTTGTATGTCGCGGCCGCGCTAGCTTCAGTCATTTTCGCAGCCGTCATCGCCCAACAATTCACTGAGCAGCAGGAAAACAAGGAAAAAGCGCTACAGGAAAGCAACGAACGCTTCACTCTGGCTACCCAGGGCGCCAACGAAGGTCTCTATGACTGGCATCTTGCTGACGGCCGAGTCTATTTCTCGGATCGCTTCAAGCGCATCGTCGGACGCAGCCTGAGCGCGGATGCCAAAGGACTGCGCGAGCTGTGGCGTCTAATTGAATCAGAGGATCGCCGTCGTCTTGCGCAAGCGCTGCACCAGTTCCGGCATGGCAGCAAGAATGGCATGAGCGCTGAGTTCCGCATCGACCACAAGAACAACAATCCCATCTGGGTCTTTGCCACCGCTGTGGCAATCCGCGACAAGCACACGGGCAAGATTTTACGCCTGGTCGGTTCCTTCGGCGACGTTTCGGCCAAGAAGCAGAGCGAACAGGCCATGCGGCTCAGCGAAGCGCGCTTCCGCAGCATCACGGAGGCCCATCCAGTACCAGTGTTAATCGTCAAACTCAGCACCGGCGCAATCATGTATGCCAGCCCCGGCACCGAGCCTTTGGCAAAGATTCCTCAATCCGCCCTCATCGGC
>CAYOGS010000150.1:4919-5229 GCA_964403435.1 uncultured Rhodospirillales bacterium
GCAACAGCCTGCACCGACTGCTCGGCACCAGAACACCGGATCTGTTGACCAAAATCGCCGCCGTAAAGCATCTGGATATGGAAGAAGCCAACCTCTATCACCACGATGGCAGCACCGTACCAGTGGCCGTATCCGCCCGTTATATTGATTATCAGAACGAACCGGCTGCGGTGATCGGCCTCTATGACTTGACGGAACGCAAGCGTAACGAAGCACAAATTGTTAAACAGCAGGAAGCATTACAACAAAGCGAGAAAATGGCCGCGCTTGGTGGTCTGCTTGCCGGCGTGGCGCATGAACTCAACAATCC
>CAYOGS010000151.1:0-5225 GCA_964403435.1 uncultured Rhodospirillales bacterium
GCTCTGGTCAGTCCTCGGTAGTGTTGACATCATCGCCGTAGCGGCCGGGAAAATCGTTCCATCCGGCCGCAGCAAAACCATTCAACCTTTTGAAACCGGCGTAGTGCGCGCTATCCACGTGCATGATGGACAACATGTAAAAGCTGGCGAAATACTGCTGGAGATTGATCCAACCTTCAACGAAGGTGAGCGAAGCAAGGCTGAAACGGAATTGAAGCAGGCGCAGTTGGATGCCGTTCGGTTGAGCACCCTAACAGCAGCTGATGCGGAATCGACACCATCCTGGCCCGAGGATTCAGCCGCCTCGGGCCGTGCCTTGCAAGAGCAAATCCTCAACAATCAGCGCCGCGCCATCGCGGCTAAACTTAAGGGTATTGACGAGCAGATAGCACAAAGCAGCAGCAACCAGGCCGCTGTGGAAGCCACAATCAAGAAGCTACAGGACAGTTTGCCTTTGTTGATGCAGCGCGCTGAGATACGGCAAAAACTCTCCGCCCAAGGCTATGGCTCCAAACTGGAAGCGTTGACGACGCAACAGCAACTGCTTGAAACTCAAAATGAACTGAAGGTGCAGAACGAACGCTTGCACGAAGCGCGTTCAGCCACGGCCGCGCTACGTGAGCAACGGCTGCTGGCCGAAACGGATGCTCAACAAAAAAGCCTTGCTGAACTGGCCGAAGTTGAACAGAAACTCGCCAGTCTGCAAGAGCGGCTGGTGCAGGCCACCCAAAAATCTAGCTTGCAAACCATGACGGCGCCGGTTGACGGCACCGTACAGCAATTGGCAGTACATACAGAAGGGGGAGTGGTGACACCGGCGCAAGCGCTCATGGTGATAGTGCCTTCCGACAGCCGGATCGAGATCGAGGCCATGGTGTCCAACCGAGATATTGGATTCGTTTATGCTGGGCAGGATGTGGCTATCAAGGTAGACACATTCAATTTTACCAAATACGGCCTGCTGCATGGCAGGGTCCAAAGCATTTCACAAGATGCCATTCCCCGCAACAAACCGGCAGGAGCGGATGTTGCTTTGCCGGGCACCGAGAATGCCAGCAGCGAGCCTAACGGTCAGGAGTTGGTTTATGCCGCGCGCATTACGCTTGAGCAAACCCAGATGAATATTGACGGCAAATTCGTGAATCTCGTGCCGGGTATGGCGGTGACCACGGAAATCAAAACTGGCACGCGACGGATTATAGAATTCCTGCTCTCACCCCTCGCTCGCCACAGCCAGCAGGCCATGCGCGAACGGTAAGATTTTCGCTCCCGAGCCTAAGTGCCATGACGTCGATTGATACGTTCAATTTCGGCTTGCACGAGGCGCTCGACCGTTACGGCGAGGTTTTGATCCAGCCATTCTTTCAGCAACGGCCGCATGATCTCGACCACCAGATTTTCGAGGGTCTGCTGCCCGTTGCCGACTGAAATATGCGGCGCGAGGCTAACGCGCTGCTTTTCCAGCTCTTCCGCCAACTGCGCGAAGGAAGTGGCGGCCAGCGCCGTAGTTTCCGGCGCGACAAGCGGCTCGTCATCCGGCGCCTCTGCAATCGGCTCAGGCTTCGGCTCTGGCTTTGGAGGCTCTGGCACTGTCGCCACAACCTCTGGTTCAATCACGGCTTCCACCACCGGCTCTGGCTCAGGTTGCGGCGTAGGCTGAGGCGGTTCCGGCTCCTCCTCGACCACGTCAGTCAGTTCCAGAATATCCTCGGCCGGCGGCGGCTTGGGGTCGGGAATCGTTTCCGTGGCGATGATCTTGCGGATAGACGCAAGAATCTCTTCCATGGTCGGTTCAGATTGTTCTGCCGCTTCAGCCATGATGTATGAATCGCCGCGAAATCAGGATGGGACTACGATATTAACGGCTTAGCCGGACATTGCAACGCTCTTATCACGCGTCGTATCAATCACTGCCGACGCCGATCCATTTGCCCGCCGCCTTGTCGTAATGCTCCTGCGGATCATAGGCTTTGACCGGCAGTTCTAAGGCGCCCACCGTCAGTTTACCGACTGCGCCTAGCATTTGATAAGCCGCGACAACCGCATCATGTTCCGCCACCACGAGGCTGACGCGCGCGTTCAGATACTCCTGCTCTGCGTTCAGCACGTCCAGCGTCGTGCGGGTGCCCACACGGGCTTCCTGCTTCGTCCCGTCCAGCGCCAGCGCCGTGGCCTTTACGGCAGCCTTCCGTGATTCGATAGCCGCCATGGCCGCACTATGTTGCTGCCAGGACTGAATCGCGGCCTCACGCGCGCGGCGCCGCACTTCTTCTAACTCCAGCTGCCGCTGGCTACGGGTCTGCTTGGCCTGGCGGGTGCGTGCATATTCGGCTCCGCCCTGATAGAGCGGCACCGTTGCGCGTAGGCCAATGGCCAGACTGTCCGTTCGGCCATTTTGCAGCGTGCTTTGCGCGTAAGCGCGGTCAGCACTGCCCACGATAGCGATTTCCGGCAGCAACCGAGCCAAGTTGGTGTCCACTTCCTGGTCGGCCTGCTCGAAGGCGTATTTGGCAGCGATCAGATCGGGGTTATCCTGCTCGGCTTGGGTCGTAACCGCTTCCACAGAAGGAGGTAGCAGGGGTAGTTTTTCTGGCTTAGCCACTTTCTCCGGTGCATCCCCGATCACGCGCACATAATTGGCGCGTGTGGCGGCAAGATTGCCTTCCGCTTGAATCCGCTCCGCCGTGGTAGCTGCCAGACGCGATTCAGCCTGGCTGACATCAGTACGCGTGATTTCGCCGACACGGAAACGATCGCGCGCCGCTTCAAGCTGCTTCTGTAGCACCTGCTCGTTATTAAAGCGGAGTTTCAAGACTTCTTCGTCTCGCACGAGATTCATATACGCCGTAACAGCATCAAACAACAGCTGCTGCTCTTGGGAGGTCAGATCGGCACGCGCTGCGTCCACCGCCCGTTTTGCGGCTTTGATGGCGGGATAAGTTTGTAGCCGCAGCAATGGCTGGCTGAGTTCCACGCCCATGCCGCGCGGCCTCTGCGTTGCCTCGACACCCTTAAAAACCTGCTGGCTATACCCCAGAGAAGCCGAACCATTCAGCGTTGGGCGCCAGCCGGCCTGCGCCTGTGCCACTTGCTCGTCCACCGCGCGCAGCTGCGCTTGACGCGCCTGCAGCCGAGGGCTGGTGAGATAGGATTTGGCCAAAGCCTCATCCAACGTTTCAGCCCAAGTAGGCGCGGCCAGCACCGTCAAGGCCAAAGCAGCTAAAATGGTCTTACGACACGCCAGCATCTTATCACCCCTCAAAAACAACGTCGGCTAAAATACAAATTGCGGCCGGGGCGCCATGCCCGGCAAATACGGTGTCTGTGCATCAAATAAGGCAATCCAACTGAACTGCCCCGCCACCTTCTGATAGAGCCGCGCCACGCCCGTTTGGGTGACGCCATTATCAGCACGCAAGATGACGAGCAGCCTGCCATTATCTTTCAATTGCGCTGCCCAGCCGGCCGGAACCTCGGCCACCGCGCCGTTGACCATGATCACGTCATAAGGCTGCATTTCCGGTAACCCGCGCTCGAACGGCGAAGCGGTGAACTGCGCCTTCAACCCCAAGCGGCGCAAATTAGCCGTAGCGGCCGCCAATAGGGCGGAGTCAATGTCTGTCGCCACGACTTCCCCGGACAAACGAGCCAGCAGGGCCGTGCCGTAGCCCGTGGCGCAGCCGATTTCCAGCACCTTGTCCGTATCCTTGATCTTTGCCGCCTGCAACAACCGCGCCTGCAGCATCGGCTCCATGAGGAAGCGCCCATTCCCGATGGGAGTATCTTCGTCCAGATAGCTGACATCGCCGGCACTGCCTGGCACAAAGGTCTCGCGAGGCAATTGCTCCATCGCCGCCAGAATGCGCTCATCCGTTACTTTATTCGGGCGCAACTGGCTTTCTACCATATTGCGCCGCTGCGCCGCGTAATCGGCAGGCTGCGGAGTCATGCCACCCTCAATTTCCTGTCTAGTCACATAATGATACCAACATGCCAGCGAAAATAGGGCGGGCGCCGTTTAATTTCCAGCCCCTTTGCTAGAATAGAGCTAAATTCAGCCCATGGTGACATTTTGCCACCGTTTTTCAGTTAACCATTGGCGAATCGGCCGCAGGGAACGCAGCGCAAGCTGCGCTCCCACAACCCTGCAATCAGACCATCGAACGACTTAAGGCTTTGCGCCGTGTTGCATGGGCGGCGGCGGCATTTTACCGACCGGAACGGGGGCGCCGCCCATTTTCATAGCGCATTTCTTGCCGCCTTTGGGTGCCATGCCTTCAGCCACGCCGTCATCGCCCTTCTTGCCTTTGCAGCAGCAACAGCCGGATTCCGGTGCTCCGGCCTTATCCATCATCATCGCGCACCGGCGTCCGCCCAGCGGCGCGTTCGGGTCGCCTTCTGGTGGCGGCACGATAACGGCGCAGGCATTCAGGCCGACTATCCCGACCACCAGCAGAAAGCTACGGCGTAAAAAGTACAGCAACTTGGTCATGCTCAACTCCAGTGTATCGTGTGATTAATGATAAGGGAGCTTAGTCTAGGTGCTTGGTTCATTCCACAATGATATTACTGACCACGCCAAGTTTGGTCTGACGGAGATGAAACTGTAGCACCAGACCTGCTCAAGTACTTTAGTCGGCAAGCGCGACTCCGCCTCTATAGGGTTGATGGTGTTCACTTTCGCCGGTATGGGTGCCGCCCCATGAAGCTGAAGAATTGGCCTGCATGCCTATATGGAAGCGGTAACCGAGCACCGTGAGGCAGCCTCCCCTCTTCCGCTCAGAGCTCGGCCCCGCCGGGGTGCCCACGGACAAGTGGATTATTATGCAGACAGATGCTTTCCGCATGATCCGACGCCACGCCCTCGATGCAGTTATTCACGCCAAGCTCGGCAACCATGCCATCCAGGCCACTGGCATCACAGAATATCTCCAAAAGGCGGCAAGCTCGAAGTCGCGTAGCACATGGCCGCGCACGAGAGCGCCCGCACAATCAGGCTCTATGACCGGCACAACCATGCCGTCTCCCTGGAGGAGGTCGAGCAGATAGTCCTCTGATATGACGTGGGAATTCGGTCAGCACTTCACTGCCAACATGCACGCTAAACCCGATTGGAAGTTAGAGCTTTGTTGTGGTTCACCGCGGCGCGAATAATGGAAAGAACACTTTGGTCTACACAGCGGAGCGGAATGATCAGAAATTTTCGTATTGGTCTGGGCATATAC
>CAYOGS010000152.1:0-5204 GCA_964403435.1 uncultured Rhodospirillales bacterium
GCAGATATAAAATCAAATAAAAAATCAGGGCAAAACGCCGGGTAAAAATCAGTTTGGCAATGTCGCTGTCGGCGGAGTGCTTCACCCAAACTCGCCTGGCGGCGGGTCAACCGGAATGTTCAAATCTTCTTCCAGCAGCTCTTCATTGGTCAGTTTCATCTGACCGACAGTGAAATGCTCGTTTTCGTCCATTTCCTGGTCGAAGGCGTCCATCTCCATCGGCGCAATCTTTATGTCGGTGCGGAACAGCGCGTTCTTGAACACCACAGTGGCGGTGAGGGTAAAGAGATTGTCGCGTCCGATGCCCTTATAGGTCACGGGTAGCAGCTTGCTGTTGACCTTCTTTTTCTCGTCTTCCGTCGCGCTCTCCAGCCAGGTCACTTCCTCCGGCTTTTCCACGATAATAAAGCGCCCCAACTGCCCGCGAACATAATGGAAGAAGAATTTGGCGTAAGGCACGGCTGTCTTGCGATCCAGCTTAATCGGCGCCTTGTCGTTGACGCGGTAGATCGGCTCGTTGGTCCAGTTCATCAAATTGATGTCGCCAGCCTTGTGCAGCAGGTAACGCTCGTTTGGTGCCGGCAGCGTGGTGTCCGTCAGGCCATAGAACTTGAACTCGTCATAAAAAGGCAGGCTGGCTACCCGAAGCTTTGTCTTGGCTTTGGGAAGTTGGTAGGTCGCCTCGGCGTTCACAGCTTCCACCAGCTTGGCGGCACTCACATCGTCCACATCCTGCCAGTCCAGATAAATCATCCGTTCGCTCCTGCGGCCTGCCGGCCGGTCACACAATCATACAGGCAACAAGAATTAGGCGTTTCCTGCACGGGCGGCAAGGGGTTTTTGCCATACAGGACAGGGATTTACTTTCAGCGCGCGAGCTTAATTGAGCGTTTGGTGTTTACAGTTCTTGTGGTTATAGTGCGCTGCAACTTTGTGACACCCTGACCGTTGAAAGTTGCGCCATGATCACTGCCTCCCCCCGTTTCCGTGATGCCCTGACCTTCGATGACGTGTTGCTGGTGCCCTGCGCCTCTGCCGTCCTGCCGGCCGAGGTTGATACCGGTACTCAGCTGACGAAAACCATCCGCCTCGGCATCCCCTTGCTCTCCGCCGCCATGGACACAGTGACGGAATCGGCCTTGGCTATCGCGTTAGCACAGGCCGGCGGCATCGGCGTCATCCACCGCAATATGGCGCCGGACGAGCAGGCTGAAGAGGTACGGCGGGTGAAGCGCTATGAATCCGGTATGGTCGTCAACCCTATCACCATTACACCAGACGCGCCGCTGATTTCCGCGCTGCGACTGATGGCGGACTTCAAGGTTTCTGGAATACCGGTGGTTGAGCAGCCTTCAGGCAAGCTGGTCGGCATCCTTACCAACCGCGATGTGCGTTTCGCTAGCGCCATGCAGCAGCCGGTGGCGGAGCTGATGACCAAGGACAAACTGATCACCGTCCGCGAAGGTGTGGCCAGCGATGAAGCGAAGCGCCTCTTGCATCATCATCGTATTGAAAAATTGCTGGTGGTGGACGATGCCTATCGTTGCATCGGCCTCATCACCGTGAAGGACATCGAGAAGGCTCGGCAGTATCCCCAGGCCTGCAAGGATGAGAAGGGGCGCCTACGTGTTGCCGCGGCTACTGGCACCGGAGACAGTGGTCTACAGCGCGCCGCAGCGTTGTTCGACGCCGGCGTGGACGTGCTGGTGATTGATACAGCGCATGGCCATTCGGAAAAAGTGTTGGAGCAGGTCCGTCATGCGCGCCGCCTCTCCAACGCCACGCAGATCATCGCCGGCAATATCGCTACGGCTGAGGCCGCGAAGGCACTGATTGATGCGGGGGCGGACGCGGTGAAAGTCGGCATTGGCCCAGGCTCCATCTGCACGACTCGTATGATCGCAGGCGTAGGCGTGCCGCAGCTGACGGCGGTGATGGATACGGCTGCGGAATGTGCCAAGCGGGGCGTGCCTGTAATTGCCGACGGCGGCATCAAATATTCTGGGGATATGGTGAAGGCGCTGGCCGCTGGTGCCGATTGCGTGATGATGGGTAGTCTGTTCGCCGGCACTGAAGAATCGCCGGGCGATAAAATCCTCTATCAAGGTCGTGCCTACAAAGCCTATCGCGGCATGGGTTCTCTCGGAGCCATGGCGAAAGGCTCGGCCGACCGTTATTTCCAGAAGCAGGGGCAAGACCCGCTAGAGCTGGTGCCGGAAGGCGTGGAAGGCCGCGTGCCCTATAAAGGCCCGGTGGGGCAGGTCATTCATCAGCTCATTGGTGGTTTGCGCGCCGGCATGGGCTACACCGGCGCCGCCACAATTAAGGAGTTGCAGCAACGCGCCGATTTCGTGCGCATCACAAACGCGGGGCTGAAGGAAAGCCACGTTCATGATATCCAGATCACCGCCGAAGCACCGAATTATCGCGTCGATTGAGATGGTGCAGCAAGCACTGTTTATGTTGCACGTCACACTTGCGCTTATTGGAGGCGGGCACATGGTGAAGGCACTGGGCCATGTCTTCGACCAAAATAATTGGGCTGTCTTTCATTCATGGGGCTTGATGCATGGGTCAATGTTCCTGGTGGCGCCAATTTTTTGCTCGCAATGCTATGTGCTGCTATGGACTGCGCCAATATTCAAAGCAAACATCAAGCACGCAAAATTTATCCAGCCCCATAAAGGTTTGGTGCGAATTATTCCAGACCCGCTGATTTTTGCCTTGGCATTTGGTCCGCTTTATTTTCTAGCAAAGCGAATGTGGGGTCCGGCCATGATGTATCTCGCTTTATACACCGTTTCATTTGGAATGGCTTGGCCGATCGTGGCCTTTCGCGCACGAGAAGAGGTCACTAAATACCTTCAGAACAATGGTTGGCAACGCGGCTAAGACCTTGGATGCAAGCGGAAATTTTTCATGCCGCTGCAGGATAATTAGTATAGACTTTGTCCTTGCGCTAGCGGGTGGCTCGTCGCCTTGATGCAGCTCATTTCACGCGCGCGGCTACGCGTCTTCCGACTTGATATCCAGTACATAGCTGCCGGCAAGCCAGGAAATGACCTGGTCCTTCTCCGTCAACTTGATGGTGGATGTTGTTTGCGTGGCGTCAAGCGTTTTCGCGTGCGCGGCCTCTGAGGTTTTGAGCGCAACGGCAGCCGCTTTCTGCGACAATTGCAGCGCGGCAGCCGCCAAGCTGCGCGACCATTCGATGCTGATGTCACGGGTGCCTGGATGGTTCAGTAGGCCGTGTGCCGTCAGCCTTTGCTGCTGTTTCAGCGACACCGCGCACTGCGCCTGGCTTTCTTGCAGTAAAACCGCATCGTGCTGCTGTGCGGAGTTATCAGGCGGCTCAACCGGTTCGGTCATGGTCACCCTCCATCTTTCAGAGACATCGATACGCTACAACCTTGCTCTCTGACACCCTATTGGTCAGGGATATTGTAATCCGCGCTGCCTACGCCGCTCCGGTTGAACGGATTATTCAGCCGCTGCTGTTTTACGGTTGTCGAGATTGGTTTTGACCTGAGCCAAGGCGTCCTGCATGGCACGGGATTTCGGCGTGTTGTCGCTGTTGGCTTTAAGAAAATTTTCCATCTGCTCTGTTGTGTCGTTCACCGTGGGCGGGACGATGATGGTTTCGGGCGGGTTGGCCATGTCGGCTCCTTATAACTCAGCGCGATCCAGAATGAAATCGCACCTCGAGGATGCCGTCTTGGTCATAAGGATGCGATGTGCCGTTCACCGAGGTAGATAAGGAACATATGGGATATGCGACTGTCTCACGCCGCAGCCGGATAATCCGTATAGCCCTTGTCAGCGCCGCCATAGATTGTGCTTTGGTCAACAGCTGCGAGTGGCAGATTCATTTTGAAACGTTCCACCAAATCGGGGTTGGCGATGAAAGGCATGCCATAGCAAACTAAGTCAGCTGTCTTGTCCAGCAACAGTTTCTCGCCCATCTCCTTGGTCAACCCGCCATTCACAATCAGCGTGCCTTTGAACCTCTGGCGCACTTGTTCCGTTACGCGCGGCTTGGCAGGGTCGGCGGCAAACATATGCGTGCCATACGGCTCCATCATATGCAGATAGGCGAGCGGCATGGCATCAAGCAAAGATGCAGTCTGTGTGAAAGTTGCCAGCGGGTCGCTGTCTGTCATGCTGTTGAAGCCATTGTAGGGTGAGAGGCGCACACCAACGCGCCGCGATTCGAACGCTGCCAGCGCCGCCTGAGTCACTTCCAGCAGCAGGCGGGCCCGGTTGGCGACCGTGCCGCCATATTCATCCGTGCGGGTATTGACCCCGTCGCGCAAAAACTGATCGAGCAGATAACCGTTGGCAGCATGAATCTCCACGCCGTCAAATCCAGCCAACTTCGCATTGGTTGCCGCTAGCGCGAATTGCGCGACGATGCCTGGCAACTCCTCGGCGCGCAGCGCGCGCGGCGATTCATAGTCCTGCATACTGTAATCCGCCGTCATCACCTGACCTTGCGGTGTCGTGGTGGTGGCCGAAACCGGCTGTCCACCAATTAGCGATGCGTGCGCTATGCGGCCGGTATGAAATAGTTGCGCGAAAATCTTGCCGCCTGCCTGATGCACAGCAGCCGTCACTTTCTTCCACGCTTCGGTCTGTGCCGCGTTCCACAAGCCGGGAATGTTGGGATAACCGCAGCCTTGTAAGGAAACCGCGGTGGCTTCGCTAATGATGAGGCCGGCGCCGGCACGTTGGCGGTAATAGTCCGGCATCATAGCGGTCGGTACATGGTCGGCGCTGGCGCGGGAGCGCGTCATCGGCGCCATGATAATGCGGTTGCTGAGCTTCAAAGTATGCAAATCATAGGCTTCAAACAACATGTGGTCTCCACGGCGCGTTATATATTTTCAAAATGACTTTAATGCCAGTCATGTTCAAGTCGCAAGGTATTGCGACTTGAACATTTGGTAGGTTTTAGCCTTTCATCGCGGCGCTCAGTCCAACATGATAAGCATCGCAAGCCTCTTTAGCCGCCACTTTATGCTGCCATTGCGTCAGCAATGCTTCCACGGCGACTTCTGCTGCCTTGTCGAGCTTTTTTCCGATTCTAGCTTCCAGAATTTTCTTCATCTTCTCCTGCAGTAGTTCGTGTTTGGCTGATTTCGCCAGACACAGCAGGTCTTCGGCCAAGGTGCAGCACTCTTCGTCTGAACTGGACCGGGAGATGC
>CAYOGS010000153.1:0-5175 GCA_964403435.1 uncultured Rhodospirillales bacterium
CAGTAGAGTCGTCCGCAAAGTGGCGCGCAAGATTTTCGAGGATCTACATTTCGCCTGCGAAGAAGCAGAAGACGGAAAAATCGCGCTCGACGTCTGTGGCAAGAAGATGCCTGAATTCATCCTGCTCGATTGGAACATGCCGGTCATGAATGGTATCGAATTTATTCGTGCCCTGCGGCAGAGTCCCAACGGCCAAAACCCCATCGTGGTGTTCTGCACGACTGAGAATGACTTGAGACATATTCAAGAAGCGCTGACCGCCGGTGCCAACGAATATATCATGAAGCCTTTTGACAGTAGCATTATCGAAGGCAAGCTGAGTCAGCTCGGCGTGCTATAACACCATTGTGACGGTAGCGTTGTGACCTCTACAGAAACCGAGATCAGTGCCGACACCATCAAGGTGATGATCGCCGACGATTCGTCCGTTGTGCGCGGCCTCGTCACGCGCGCGATTGAAAGCAATCCGCTCATCAAGGTCGTCACGTCCGTCAGCGATGGACAGATGGCTGTAAATTCTTTGGCGCGGCACCCAGTTGACGTTATCATTCTTGACGTCGAAATGCCGGTGATGGACGGCATGACTGCCATCCCGAAACTTTTGGCCGTGAATCCGACCGTGAGGATCATTATCGCCTCGACGCTTAGCATCAAGAATGCCGAGGTAAGTCTGCGCGCCATCGAACTTGGCGCCGCTGATTATATCGCTAAACCGACGGCACGCGAAATTTCCGGTGCTATGTCGTTCAAGGATGATCTCATCGCAAAAATAACAGTGCATGGTACAGCCAGCCGTGCCGGCAACGCTCGGCGCCGAGGCGATACGATTATTACCCCCGCTGCTGGGACTAAAACAGCAGCGCCAACCGCGATGAGCCGGCCGCCAGAAACCGACAAGATTACCTTACGCCCCATGCCGCAGACCAAACCCGAGTTGATTGCCATCGGCAGTTCGACGGGCGGGCCACAGGCTTTGTTCAACGTGATCAAAACTTTGGGTACGCTGCCGCAGCCGGTGATTATCACCCAACATATGCCACCAAACTTCACCACCATTCTGGCCGAACATATCAGCCGTCAATGTAACGTTACTTGTGTGGAAGCACGCGATGGCATGGAATTGGAAGGCGGCGTGTATTATATAGCACCCGGCGATTACCACATGCTGCCGGTCAAGCGCATCGGCCGCACAGTTCTAACTCTCAACCAAGACCCGCACGAAAATTTCTGCCGCCCTGCGGTTGACCCGATGCTTCGCGCCGCCAGTGCGATTTACGGGAACAAGCTGCTTACCGTTATCCTCACCGGTATGGGGCAAGATGGCTGGAAGGGCAGCGAAGCTGCCGTGGCTGCTGGCGGCGCCGTAATCGCACAAGATGAAGCTTCGAGTGTCGTGTGGGGCATGCCCGCCGCCGTGGCACGGGCAGGATTATGTTCAGCGGTGTTACCGCTTAATGACATTGGCGGCAGCGTTCGCCGGATCGCACAGGGGGCTCCGACATGAAGCCGGAAGATTTTGACTTTTTTTCTGTTACCTTGAAACAACGCTCCGGCTTGGTGCTGACGCGTGACAAGGCGTATCTGCTGGAATCGCGCCTGATGCCGGTGGCGCGCAAATGGAACTTGAAAGGTTTGGATGAGTTGGCCGCCGCGCTGCGCGCCAAACGCGATGAAACCGTGTTGCGCGACGTGACGGAAGCGATGACAACGAATGAGTCCTCGTTCTTCCGTGACCAGAAACCGTTCGACCAGTTCAAGCAAGTCGTGCTTCCCAAGCTCATGGATGCGCGCGCCAGCAAACGCCACATCCGTATTTGGTCGGCCGCCTCATCCAGCGGGCAGGAAGCTTATTCACTGGCTATGATTCTGGCGGAAATGAGCGCCAAAATTGCCGGCTGGAAAATCGATATTATTGGCACCGACCTGTCGTCGGAGATGGTCGAGCGGTCACGTAGCGGCATATATACGCAGTTCGAGGTGCAGCGCGGTCTGCCTATCACCTTGCTGGTCAAATATTTCTCTCAGAACGGCGAACGCTGGCAGATCAACCAGCAGCTGCGTGATATGGTGCAATTCAAGGAAATGAACCTGCTGGGCGAGTATGGCCCGATCGGTACATTTGACATCGTATTTTGCGGCAATGTGTTGATCTATTTCGATCCGCCGACCAAGACTAAGGTGCTGGAGTCCATTTCACGCGTGATGCAGCCGGACGCGGTGCTCTATCTTGGTGGCGCCGAAACGGTGCTGGGCATCACCGACCGCTTCAAGCCGATGGATAACCAGCGCGGGCTTTACATCCAGAACAATCTCGCCGCCGATTATTACCAACCCAAGCAGGCGGCGCAGGCTTAACTATTCCCTGTGGTAGGGGTGGCCGGCCAGAATCTGGCGGGCGCGATAGATTTGCTCCGCCAACATGACGCGCGCCATCAAATGCGGCCAGGTTTTCTGCCCCAACGACAGCAGGAAATCCGCGCGTTCCCTAACAACGGGCGCATGACCATCAGCCCCACCCAGCAGAAACACTGCGCCGCCCCGCTCCTGCCAGCCGGCGAAACGCTGGGCAAATCGCGGACTGCCTTCATCCTGGCCGCGCTCATCCAGCGCGATGATGGGCAAGGCGGGCAAGTCCGCCAGCAGAAAGGCAGATTCTTTGGCCTGCCGCGCAGCGCCGGTCACGCCTTTCGGTGGCTCATAGTCATGATGGCGCAGATCCTTGCCCAAGCGCTTCTGATATTCTGCGAACAACGCTGCGTGATCGCCGCGCAGTTTGCCGATGGCGCGAATTTCGAAGTGAGCCATGAATACCATCAACACAAGCTGTTTATCGTGTTCATTAAACGAGTAGGATAATGATAAAACTCCAAAATAATCCGATAACAGCAAGGAACCCTCTTGGCCACAATACACCTAAAATTAACAAGACAATGAGTGCGCCAACAAACCATTCAGGGCCGACCAGGTTCGTTGGCTGATTGATGTGGTAATGGCCCAACAGATGCGATTTCCGCCCAATTGGACGTGGATTCAGTATCAACCAAGTGACGTAAGATGTCGGCACAGCTAAAAAGGACACCGCTGCAAGTGGCGCGAGTGGCGTCAGAATCTTACCAATAGTCCAAAACAGCCCCGAATGTTGAGGGGTCGGTTTTTCCAGAGATTTAATGGGCCGCGGCAGCCTCCATCTCACGCCGGCAAATCCTCGCCGTATATCTGCTCGATATTATAGAATTGCCGTACTTCCGGGCGGAAGAGGTGGAGGATGACGTCGCCAGCATCCACCAGCACCCAGTTGCCCTCTGCCGTGCCCTCGTTACGCACCTGGCGAACCCCGATTTTCGCCAGCTCATCGCGCGCAATGTCGGCAATGGCTGTAATTTGCCGTGCGGCACGGCCGGAAGCGATGATGAGATAGTCAGCGATGCTGCTGCGACCACGCAGATCAATGGTCAGAATATTTTCTGCCTGCCGGTCATCCAGTACACGCAGTATGACATCCCTGATCTGTTCCGGCAGACCGACTTGCGCTGCTTTGCCAGCCTGTTTCGCCGGTTTTGCCGGTTTCTTCACCGGCGCTTTGACGGCGCTCGGTTTGACGGCTACCGTTTTCTTGGCAACCATCTTCTTGCTAGCCGGCTTTTTGGCTGGCGCCGCTTGAGTAGCTTTCACGGACTTCGCCGACTTGGCAACGGTCTTGCCGACGGGCTTGGCGGGCGCTTTAGCCGCGGTACGTTTGGCTCGTGGCTTCGCGACAGGTTTGACGGCAGGCGGCTTCTTGGCAGGCACAGGTACACTCCTTGGTTTTTGCTGTCCGCAGCATAGCGAATCACGGCCACCCCTGCAATCCAGGCCACAGAGCCGATTTTTGCTGTTGCTTGCCCTTTTTTTGCCACGCCCAGTTTGCTATATTAGTGTTATGTCCGGCACTAAGCCGCCTTCCCTGCCCCGCGATGACGATGCCCCAGGCATCGCTCTAAAGACACGCCCAAAAACCAAGAAACCATCGCTCTATAAAGTCCTGCTGCTGAATGACGACTATACACCCATGGATTTCGTGGTGCAGGTGCTGCAGACCTTTTTCAACAAGGACTTCGCCGAGGCCAATACCATCATGCTGCAGGTGCATCGGCGCGGCGTAGGGCTGTGCGGGGTCTATACACACGAGGTGGCGGAAACCAAGGTTGGGCAAGTCATGGCGGCTTCACGGCGCGCGCAGCACCCACTGCAATGCATGATGGAAAAGGAATGACCATGCGCGCTGGCCCTGCCGCCGTACTGCTCTGCCTGATGACTTGTTTCACTTTCCCTGCCGCCGCGCGGATCTTCTGGCCTAACAGCGATGGCGACTATCTAGAGGGCTATCGGCACTACCGCGATACTTGTCGCAACGCGCTCCAACCGCCCGCTTCTTGCACGGATGGGGATGGTATTTTTGCCGGGTTCATACTGTTGCAACAATCCAAAGTGCCGGACGAAAAGACGGCGATGAAAATCGCTGAGGCTTATATCGCCGCGCATCCGTGGCCGGCGGTGGCGGACGGTTTCCTTCTGAAACTCCGGCTGGAAGACCGGGACAACCTGACCTGGCACGGTACCATCTTGGCGCCAGACAGCAAGGGTGCGCCTGCGCTGATTGACAGTAAGAAGAACGTGCCGCCGGTGACCGGCCGGCCGGTGGGGCATATCTGGGTCAAGCCGGATGGCACGGCATTTTATCCGGTAGGATATAAGTGAGGTGAGCATGTTGTCGCGCAATCTGGAAACGACCCTCCACCGCTCGCTGGAATGCGCGCAGGAGCGGCAACACGAGTTCACCACTCTGGAGCATCTGCTCTTCGCGCTGACCGAGGATCAGGATGCGGTGGCCGTGCTGCGCGCCTGCGATGTGGATGTGCCGAAGTTGCGGCTGGAGCTGGTAGAATATCTGGACAGCGCGCTGGAAAGCCTACGCGCTCGCACGCCGCAAGACCCCAAACTGACGGAGGCGTTCCAGCGCGTGTTGCAGCGCGCCGCCATCAATGTGCAATCGGCGGGACGCGAAGAAGTGACCGGCGCCAATGTGCTGGTGGCCATGTTCTCGGAGCGGGAGAGCCACGCGGTCTATTTCCTGCAGAACTACAATATGACGCGTTTTGACGCGGTGAATTACATCTCACACGGCATCACTAAGAC
>CAYOGS010000154.1:0-5157 GCA_964403435.1 uncultured Rhodospirillales bacterium
GCACCACACCGTTGATTTGCGGTTGCCAAGCGTCCGTAACGATCAGAATTTTTCCAGCAGTGGGTGGCATCGCGTGCGGCTTCCGTGACATCAGCTGGGCGCAGACGCGCCGAGTAACGCGTCACGTTCGTCGGGCCAGTTGATTATCTCCAATCGCCCGTCGGCATGCTCCACCAGTGCGGTGCAGGACTCCACCCAATCACCGTCGTTGCAATACAGCACATTACCGATCATTCGCATTTCGGCGTGGTGAATATGACCGCAAACCACGCCGTCTGCCTGTTGCCGCCGCGCTGTGTCAGCAATGAAATTCTCATAATTGCTGATATGCTCGACCGCGTTCTTGACCTTGTGCTTGAGATAGGCAGAAAGCGACCAATATGAAAAACCCAGCCTGCGGCGCACGAAATTGAGCGCCGCGTTCACAGCCAGCAATATGGAATAGGCCACGTCGCCAACATGTGCGAGCCACTTGGCGCAAGCCATGACGGCGTCGAACTGGTCACCATGCAGGATATAGAGTCGTTTGCCGTCGGCAGTCACATGCATGATTTCATTCGTGACCAGCACGCCGCCGAAATGCAAACCGAGAAAGTCACGCGCCATTTCGTCGTGGTTCCCTGGCAGAAACACCACTTTCGTGCCCTGCCGCGATTTGGAGAGGAATTTTTGGATGACGTCATTGTGCTCCGGTGGCCAATACCAGCGTTTTTTTAACTGCCAGCCATCGACGATGTCACCAACGAGAAAGAGGTTCTCCATCTCAACATGTTGCAAAAAATCCAGCAGCAAGTCCGAGCGGCTGCCGCGCGTGCCCAAATGAATATCAGACAACCAGACCGTGCGGAAGCGCAACACTTTGCCTTTGTGGGGCAGAAGCGGGGTGGTGGGAAGCAAAGGGAGGGCTGCAGCGGTCATTTAGAGCAAGGCTAAGCTATAATCCAGCCACTGTCATGCCTTCGATCCGCAGGGTCGGGGATTCACGGTCGCGGCGCAGCTCCAGGTCGTTCGCGGCCGTTAGGTCAGCGAACATATCCAGGAGATTGCCGGCAATCGTCATCTCATTAACCGGGTGCGTGATAACGCCGTTCTCGATCCAAAAACCGCTGGCGCCGCGACTATAGTCGCCGGTCACCCCGTTGACGCCCATGCCGATCAACTCAGTGACATAGAAGCCCGTCTTAATATCCTTAATAAGCGCGTCCGGCGTCAGCGCGCCAGCGGCAAAGTAGGTATTGCTTGCACTGGGATGCGGCGGAGAAGACGTTCCGCGGCCCGCGTGGCCCGTGCTACGCATGGCGAGTTGTCGGGATGAGCGCAAATCCAACAACCACGTGGTTAGGATACCGTCATCCACCAACGCGCACGGTTTTGTGGGGAGACCTTCGGCGTCAAATGGTCGGCTGCGCATGCCACGCACCAAATGCGGATCGTCCATCACCCGGAACCCGGCGGGAAAGAGCCGCTGGCCCATTTTGTCTTTCAAGAATGTCGTGCCGCGCGCCACGGCGGCGCCATTGATGGCCGATGTGAAATGGCTGACAAGAGAGGCGGCTATGCGCGCCTCAAAAACCACCGGGATTTTCCCCGTTGGCATTTTGCGCGCCCCCAGCCGCTTGACGGCCCGCTCGCCCGCCCGTTTGCCGATGGTCTGCGGTGGCAACAAATCGGAGAAATAGACGGCGCTGCTATAATCGTAATCGCGCTCCATGCTCGTATCCTGGCCGGCAATGACCGCAGCCGAGAAGCCACTATGGCTGCGGCGATAGCTGCCGCTGAAGCCGTTGCTTTGCAGCAGATGTATGCTGGAGGCACTCCAGCCGCCTTCCATCTCATCAGCTTGGCTAACACCCGGCACTGCCATGGCGGCCGCTTCCATCTCCTGCGTTAAACGCAGCAGTGTGGCTGCATCCTGTTCAGATGGGTCAAACATATCAAGCGGAGGGTGGGTGTGTGATATATCGCTTGGGTCTGCCAACCCGCAATAAGGGTCTTCCGGCGAGAGCCGCGCCATGCTCACCGCGCGGTCTACCAGTTCGCGCATGGCAGCCGACTGCAAATCTGTGCCCGCCACCATCGCCTGACATTTGCCGATGAAGACACGCAAGCCCAATTGCGCCGTTTCCGCTGCGTCCACGCTTTCCACCTTGCCGTGGCGTACGCGCACACTGCGCGACCGCTCGGAGACATGCAGTAGGTCAACGGCGTCCGCGCCTGCAGATTGAGCGAGGCGCAGCGTATCGGCCAAAAGATTCAGAATATCGGACATGCGGGTTCCTGGTTGATAAAGGCCGCTAACCTATCGCACGGCGCGCGAAGAAGATACAGACAGCCTGTAAGCCGGGTTCTGTCCACCGCTTACGCGGTTGAGTAACCATTCATCTGGGGTGGCCGTTACCGACCACCTCATGCAGCCAACCCGCGCGGCGGATGCGGGAGCATCTGTTGTTGCCAACTTGCCGCGCCTATTCGGCTTTGCTTCCGGTGGGGTTTGCCCTGCCGCTGCCCGTTGCCGGGAGCGCGGTGCGCTCTTACCGCACCTTTTCACCCTTACCCTGGCCTTGCGGTTCGGGCGGTTTCTTTTCTGTGGCACTGTCCCTCGGGTCGCCCCGGCCGGACGTTATCCGGCACCGCCTCCCGTGAAGCCCGGACTTTCCTCTCCACCTTGCGGCAGAGCGGTTACCCGGCTGTCTGTTCGTCTTAACTATCACATTGAGTTTCCCGATAAAAGTTAATCTTTGCCTTGGTTTAGCCGCATTCGTTGCAGAATCAGCACAATTTTGGCGTTTGGCTGTTGCCGGGGGCAACAAAAGCCGATTTTGGCTTACTTTTATAGGTGTCCGATGCTATACGCGCATCAGACCCGGACATACCGGTCTTGCATTCAATTCATATCACCACAGGGAGTTTGACGATGAAGAATATCCGTTACCTCGGCCTCGCGGTTTCGGCGCTGGCGCTGCTTGCTGCTCCGGGCTTTGCTGCCAATAATGTCAAAGGCTTTTATGTAGGCGGCGGTGCTGGCCTGACAGTGCCGATGGATAATGATTTGGAATCCGGGGTTAGCAACGCTGACCACAAGTTGAGCTTCGATCCAGGTTGGCTGGTTGACGGCAGCGTGGGTTATGCTTATGGCAACGGCTTACGCACAGAATTGGAACTGGGCTATCGTCAAGCCGACAGCGACAAGATCACAAACCCGAACGGCGCCACCGGCCTTAACGCCTCTGACCGTTATGGCGTGATGAATGTCATGGCCAATGTGCTGTATGATCTGGACATCAACGCTCCCGTTACACCCTATATCGGTGCTGGTATCGGTTATGCTCATGTCTGGGCAAATGACCTGACCATCGCCAATAACGCAGCAGCTCTGGTTGGTTCCAACGATGACAGCGCTGGTGCTTTTGCCTATCAGGCGATTGCGGGCCTGTCCTATGATTTCGCACCGCATTGGGCTGCGACGTTGGATTACCGCTATCTGGCGACGACGGGCTTAGATTTCGGCAATATCGAATCCGAATATAGCTCGCATAATGTTATGCTCGGCATCCGCTATGAGTTTAACACGGCAGCAGAAGTTGCTCCAGTTCCAGCCATGGATGCGGCGCCGAAGGTGGCTCCAGCTGCCAGGGCTCCTGCTGTGGCAAATACCTACATCGTGTTCTTTGACTACAACAAATCCACCTTGACGCCGGAAGCCAAGAATATTTTGGCTGCGGTTGCCGCGGACTACAAGAAAGGCAAAGCCGTGCGTGTGAACGTGACGGGTCATGCCGACCGTTCCGGTTCAGACAAGTATAACGTCACTTTGTCTGGCAAGCGCGCGAATGTGGTGAAGAGCGAACTGACGCGCTTGGGCGTGCCGATGAAGGGCATCGCTACCACAGCGGACGGCGAAAGCCAGCCACTGGTGCCGACGGCCGACGGTGTGCGTGAAGCGCAGAACCGCCGCGCGGAGATAGTGCTCGGTCAATAATCCGGAGCATAGCTTCGTAAAATCAATGCCGCATCCTGTAAGGGATGCGGCATTTTTTTGCACGCAGCGCCTGTGGTATTGGCTTGCTGCCATGCTGCGTGTGAACCTGTTATGCTCTATGCTTCGTTTCTCGCTCTGTAGGCAGAAGTTTTAACGAGGCAGGTTATGATGAGAATGCGGCAATGCTTATTGGCGCTTTTGCTGTTGATGCCATTGACGGCTCATGCAGCCGAAAGTTTAAGCGGCGATGCGTTAAGCCAGAAGTTGGACGCGATCTTTGCCGAAGCCAAAGGTACCGAAGCCCTGTTGCAACTTGCGCTAGCACCACCCGAGGTCGTGAAGGATACCAATCTCGACAACAATATTAAGACGCGCGCTTATGGTCTGCTGGCCAAGCAGGCGGAGAAACCTGAAGAAGCCGGCAAGATCAGGCCTTACGTTCATGCGTTCCTGACCGCCTATGCTAAGCCGAACAACAGCGAGTGGATGCGTGCAAATCTGGCGCGCCTGCTCCTGCAATTTGAGACGACGCAACATCGGCATGCGGAGTTTATTCTCGATTTACTCAAAATAAGTGACCTGGCGCAACCGTATCCCAAATGGCTCCACACGAGAGAAGAAGCAGCGATGAAGTTGTTGGCGCGACTTAAGGGACTGCAGGAGCCTTATGCAAACCAGACAGTCATTGGTCTGGCACCCCTGTTCCATCAATCCTTCAGTCACTCTCCGCGCGTTATTTAGGCAGCGCTGGAGGTGGTGGATGGCTATGCTGCGCAACGCAGCGCAGCGCAGACGGATGCGCTGGTGCAGGCTTACGGCAAACTTCAGCTAGTGTGGCAACAACAGCGGGAAAGTGAAGCAAAGTTTTCCAACAGTCTCACCGTTTGGGACAATGCGACCGAAGCGGACGTGGCGATCACGCAGCGGAAATTCAAGGCCAGTATTTGTGGGACGGAGAAAACCACCCGAAGAAACTATGTCTATGTGACGGATGGTGACAAAATGTATGCCACAGGTAAACCTCTGACTATAACTTGCCTCGACGGCCAGGAGGCACAATGAGCTTGCGCTATGCACTGTTGGTGGCTTTAGCTGCCTTGTTGCCACTGCAGGCTGCCGCGAACTGCGCCTTCATTAGTGACGGCAAGACAACACCTTCAATACAAGTGCTCGATCAC
>CAYOGS010000155.1:0-5141 GCA_964403435.1 uncultured Rhodospirillales bacterium
CTCGCCGCTGGCGACTTCCCCAACCGCTTCGCCATCGCCGCCGACGATCTCAAGGCGCTGATCGAGAAGACCCGCTTCGCCATCTCCACCGAGGAGACGCGCTATTACCTCAACGGCATCTATCTGCACACCATGAGCGCGAACAATATTGACGTGCTGCGTGCTGTGGCGACCGATGGCCACCGCCTGGCGCGTATCGAAATTCCGGCGCCGCAGGGCGCGAAGGGTATGCCCGGCATCATTATTCCGCGCAAAACCGTGCAGGAAATCCGCAAATTACTGGATGAAGAGACTGGCACAGTCGAAATCAGCCTCTCCGAAACCAAGATTCGCTTCGCATTCGGTCAAGTCGTGCTGACCTCGAAATTGATTGACGGCACCTTTCCCGATTATGAAAAAGTCATCCCCAGCGCCAATGACAAAACCATGGAGATCGAGGTTCGCGCTTTCGCCGCAGCGGTGGATCGCATCGCCACCATCGCCAGCGAAAAGACGCGCGCCGTCAAATTGGCCTTGGCCCCTGGGCATCTCACGGTCAGCGCCAGCAGCCCGGAGGCCGGTAGTGCTACGGAAGAGTTGGAAGCGAAATATGAAGGCGCCTTGATCGATGTCGGCTTCAATGCCCGCTACCTCCTGGACATCACGCAGCAAATCAAGGGTGATGGCCTACGCCTGACATTGGCGGATGCCGCCGCGCCAGTCATCGTCCAGGACGTGGCAGACGCCAGCGCCCTCTATGTCATCATGCCTATGCGTGTGTAACGAATTTGCGCCAACTTAATGGACACGAGTGCTAAAATACCAATAAGGCAACGACCCATGACGCGTACTGTATTGTTCCTTTCATTGCTTTGCCTCACGGCGCAGGCGGCGCCAAGCGGCGAAAGCAGTGCCGTCGCCCGCCAGGCCTGCCGTAGCCAAGCGCATGATTATGCTAGCTACCAAGCCTGCCTAAAATCGCATCCGGCCAAACCGACCGCCGCCGACGCCCGTGAGCAGGTTATCGCGGAAAAAACCAAATTATGTCTTGTGGAAGCCAAGCGCAACAAGGTCAGCGCGTATGAGGCCAAGGATTACATCGACGCTTGCCTGAAGCGTAAATGATTTTGACCTTAAGACTTCCGGCTTAGCTCTCGTTCGCGCTGAACTTCTCGCATTGCTCGCACCGCTGGACAACGCGACCGTCAAAAGGGCTATCGGCTGCGGTGCAAACACCATAATCCAGCAATGCACCTTCACCATCCAAACGCACATAAGACCGGCAGTCACCGCACTTCTTGTCAGCAGCTGTTGAATTAAGTCTGCGCCATCGTCGGGCAGTGGCACACGCAGCCTCCAGAGCCGCCGCCTCTGTGATGGTTAGGCGACTGGGTTGAGGGCTATTGTGCAACCATACCTGACCCTCATGCGGCGTGACCCAGAGATTATCGCTGAGGGTGATGCTCCAGGTCGAATGACCGCGGGTTGCTGCCCTAGTTCGCAGCACATGGCCCGACGTGAACGCCACTTCCAGCTCAGGTATCGTCCCTGTTGCATTCAATCGAACGATACTTTGTCCGACGAGAACGGCGATTCCCTCGGCAATCTCTGGCCGGCTATCGCTGCTGCCACACTGAATCTCCGTGCCAAATTCCAGCCGCCAGTCCCATTCAACATCCAACACCACAGAGCTTTCTGTGAAGCTGACGCAGCGTCCCTTGCTGGTGACAAGGCGTTGTGTCGTGGCACCGAAAAACAGCGTTAAAGCCGAACCATAGCTCTTTTCCGCCGCCGTAACCGGTAATTGCCGTAAGGTCTGAGTAAAGTCATTCAACTCAGATGCTGAAAGACTGCGGAGATACTTGGGTATGCCCAAGCCATATCATGCCTTTTGCCGCAGTCACAATTTGTTAACTTATCGGCAAGGCTTTTTCATGATAGTGTCAGTTTACGCCGGATTCTGCCGGTGTTTCGGATCTACGGCCGGGATGGCACCATGAGCAATACGAAATTATCGCAAGCCGATGTCGCCCGTCTGCTGGCTAATCCGGCCCCAGAAGCACGTGCCGAAGTGGCGGCCAAACTAGGTTCAGATTTGGACAACCCGACGCTGTCGGACGCTGAATTGGTGCTGGCGCAAGAGATTATCCGCGTTTTAGCCAAAGATGTCGCAGTCACAGTTCGTGAAACCTTGTCGCACAGTCTTCGCAAAGCCCAACGCCTGCCGAAAGACGTAGCGGTGCAGCTGGCGAAAGATGTTGAGCAGGTTTCGCTGCCGGTCTTGGAAGATTGCCTGGTACTCACCGACGACGATCTGCTCAGTTTGATCAAAGATGATGCGGCGTCTGAAGCCAAATGGACTGCTATTGCTAAGCGCCCTGCCGTTTCCACTGCGCTGGCAGATGCTCTAGTCGATAAAGGTAGCGAGCATGTTGTCGCCACTTTAGTTGGCAACCGCGGCGCCCAGATTTCCGATGAGGGGCTTATCAAGGTGGTGGAACGGTTCGGTGACAGTGCCGCCGTCCAGGAGCCACTGGTCAAACGCGACAAGCTGCCGGTTACGGTGGCGGAAAAACTGGTGGTGCGCGTATCGGAAAAACTCAAGGAATATCTCGTCACACACCATGAATTGTCGCCTACCATGGCGGCGGATATGATTCTGCAAAGCCGCGAACAGGCGACCATTAATCTCGTCTCGCAGTCCGGTGACGCTGACGTCGAAAAGTTGGTGCACCAGCTCTACCGCAACAAGCGCTTGACGCCCTCACTCGTGTTGCGCGCGCTGTGCACTGGCGATATGCCTTTTTTTGAAGCGGCTTTGGCCACGATGGCCAACGTGCCACTGGTAAATGCCCGCATCCTCATCCACGATGCCGGCCGGCTGGGTCTGAAATCGCTCTATGACAAATCGGGGCTGCCCCCGCGGCTACTCTCCGCCGTGCGCGTGGCCATCGAAGTGGTGCACGAAACCGAGCTGGATGGCGGCGAACGCGATATCGAACGTTACCGCTGCCGGGTTATCGAGCGTATCCTAACGCAATTTGAAGATATGCAAGCCGAAGACATTGACTATCTCATTGACAAATTGGGCGATATGATGGGCGATCAGGCCGCGGCTTAGAGCGCTGTGTCTCGCAAGGAATGTCCTGAAACCATCACAGCTTGCGGCGGTTTGGCATTCTGACTAGAATGCACTCCACAAAATCGATGGGATCGCTATGTTTTGCCGCTTGTCGCTTGCTGCATACCTTGCCGCTGGTTCACTTTTTTTTGCTGCCCCGGCGCTAGCAGGATCGGCGGCTGAGGATGTGATCTTTGGCGACCACCCGGAATATTCCGCCTGCGAAAAGAATGAGGATTGCGCGGTGGTCAAGGGGCTCTGCGAAGAATGGCGCGCTGTCAATAAGCGCAATCAGCAAAAACTGGCCGATGCCGTCAACTATTTAAGCGTGGCCTTTGTATGCAAGGATTATTCCCCTTATCAGGCTCAGCCCAGTGCCTCGTGTTCCTACGACCGTAAATGCCAGTTGGGCAAATAAGAATTCGGGAGAAATTATATGAGTGATGTTCAGCTGCCGCTGGCGGCACTGTTGGGTCTGGTCGAAGGGTTAACCGAATTCCTACCGGTATCGTCAACCGGCCATATGCTGCTGCTTGGACATTTCCTGAATTTCCATTCGCAAGGTAAAGTCTTTGAAGTTGCCATCCAGCTCGGCGCCGTGCTGGCGCTGGTGACGGTGTATTGTGGTCGCTTGTGGCGCGTGGCGCTAGACCTGCCTACGCGGCCAGCCGCCCGGCGTTTCGTCCTTTCGGTGCTGCTGGCCTTTCTGCCGGCAGCGCTTATCGGCGTGGCACTGCATTCTTTTATCAAGGAAGTCTTGTTCGAAAGCCCGCGCCTGATTGCCATGTCGCTGATCACAGGTGGCATTATCATTCTGCTTGTTGAACGTATGCCGAAGCGCGTGACGGTAACGGATGCCGAAGCCCTACCGGCGCGGACAGCTTTGGCGATTGGCTTTTTCCAGTGTCTGGCAATGATTCCAGGTGTCTCGCGCTCGGGCGCCACCATCGTCGGTGCGCTGTTGCTCGGTGTTGAGCGCAAGGCGGCGGCAGAGTTTTCTTTCTTCCTGTCCATGCCCACCATGCTTGGTGCCACAGTCTATGACATCTATAAGAGCCATGCTCAAATGCGCTCGGATGACTGGACGATCATGCTGGTCGGCTTCGCGGTCGCGTTCGTCACCGCGGCGCTCCTGGTGAAGCCACTGCTGGCCTTCATCTCGCGTCATGGTTTTGCGCCTTTCGCCTGGTATCGGATCGCTGTCGGCGCTCTGGTGCTGGTGGCGTTAACCCTGGCTTAATCCCTGCTTTGCCAAGCGGTGAACCGAATCTTAACGCCTTGTCGCCCAACCTAACCTAGCGGAAATCGGCTTGCATTTCTGTGCGGCAGGCCAACTCGCAGGCCGTCGCCCTTGGGTTACGAGATTGGAGTTGCTCGCGCATGCTGCCGCGCCGCGCTATTGGTTTGATGTCAGTGTCACGTTGCACGCCAGAAAGGCGGCGCCGCGCCGACATGCTGCGTCGCCACGATCATGAGCGTGGCTTTGCCATCGGTGCGATACTCTTCATCCTCACCATGGTGGGCGTCGGCGGCGCCGTATTGTATAGCGGCTATTCGCAAATTCTCCGCACCAATATCGAGATTACCCGCGACAACGCTGCCAAGAACGAGCTCCTGGCGGCGGCGCGGACAGGGTCGGCCACCTCGGCCATGATCAATGTAGGCTTGTATATAAAACAGACGGCGGTGCTAACGTTTGCAAATGCGGACACTGCCAAACTGCCCGGCGGCTATGCCAATGCCGGTGCCACGGGTGCACCCGCCGCGGTGGGCGTGATGCAGGCAGCCGCCGGCACGCGCCAGCTTGATCCATGGAGCCACTATTATATCTATTGCCGCTGGGAAAATGCCAGCAGTCCCGGCACTGACCCGGCCATGATGCTCATCACGGCCGGACCCGATGGCATCCTCAACACAAGTTGCGGCGATGTCTTGGCGCAGAACGATGACCGTATCGAACTGCTGAGCGTGGCGCAGGCTGTGGATCGTGCCAATGTTTGGCAATACCAACCCACCGCTGGTGGAGCGCAAGTGCAGTTCG
>CAYOGS010000156.1:0-5128 GCA_964403435.1 uncultured Rhodospirillales bacterium
ACCCGATACTCTCCGCCGCCGGCACCGCCCATTGTTTGCGCTGCTGGGCACAGGGGCAGGGAAGGGTCAGCGCGTCCGTGCGGAGTAGCCAACCAAACACCGGTACCAATTCCTGCCGTCGTGCCGGACGCTGGCAATATAGGCATTCCGGCCACAGCGATTCGCCTGGCATCCTATCAGCTAGGCGCAGCCCGAAATGACTGGCCAGGCTGGCCATGAACAGTGCCAAAAGGCCGCCGAAGATTGCTGCAATCGGGTCTATCACCAAGGTGGCGCTATCCTGCGGGGGTCAAATGGATGGCGTACCGAAGAAACCGTACGCTACCCCGAGATAGCACCGGCAATTTGCCGAAACAATGGCGGCGTTCTGGCGTCCGCTTTGCCATTGCAATTGCCGTTCTGGCATCCTAGTATCCCGCCCGCAGAGATCGCGGCTGCGTTAAAAATATGACGCAAAGCCGAATCGCTGGAGCCGTTGACGCAAGAGCAATTGACAAATTGGTTAATTCTCGCGCAACGTGATAACTGACAAACATGATATGGTGACTGACGGTGATAAGACAGGGTCCCAATGGCCGGCGCGGGCCGCGGCGTCCGCATCAGGGTGGCGGTAACGGTGGTAGCAACAATAACAACAATAGTGGCCGCGATAATCGCAGCGTGGGCGAACAGCCACGGCGGTCGGCTGCTGCACTGCGGAACCAGACGTTCGATAGTAACGGTCCGGAAGTGCGCGTACGCGGTAACGCTTGGCAGGTGCATGAAAAATATCTTTCCCTGGCTCGCGATGCCCAGATGAGCGGCGACCGGGTGGCGGCAGAAAACTTCTTCCAGCATGCCGAACATTATTTCCGTATAATCGAAGCCATCAATGAAGCCACGGCGGCCGAGCAGGCAGCGCGTGGACTGGGGCCGCAGCCTGATATGCGTCCAGTTTACCAGCAGCAGCCGGCACCTTCGGGTATCCAACCGGCTGACGCAACAAGCACAGCACAGGCAGCAACGTCTCCGATAAGTGGTGCTCTGCCTGAAGCCGAAGTGACGCAGACTGGCAAAGCTAGCCCCTTCTTCGCGCCAGACGAAGCCGAGCCGGAAGGTGACTCGTTGCGGACGGCCGTCTGATTTATCGTGTTTTGCCGGGGATTTGATTTGGCTTTGCCCGCCGGTCAGCGGCGGCTATAACCCCGTCATGCGTAACTTCCGCAAAATGCATGGTCTCGGCAATGATTTCGTGATCATTGACGCCCGCGACGACCACTGGGTACCGACGCCGGCAATCATTCGCCGTATTGCCGATCGGCGGCGCGGTGTGGGATGCGACCAACTGGTGCTGCTTTTGCCACCGACAGACCCAGGCGCCGATTTGCTGATACGTTTCTTCAATGCCGATGGTACGGAATCTGGTGCCTGTGGCAACGCCTCACGCTGCGTCGCGCGCTTGCTGTTCGAGAAGACCGGGCGCGGTGAAGGTGTGCTACAGACGCCGGCCGGGTTGCTGCCTGTATGGCGCGCCGGGACAGACCGAGGGGGAGAAAATCTTTATGCGGTTGACCTGGCGACGCCGGAATTCGATTGGGATAAAATTCCACTGGCGCATTCACAGGATACGCTGCGACTAGACCTAAGCGTCGGGGATTTGAGCGCGCCGTGCGCCGTGAATGTTGGCAATCCGCATGCAGTTTTTTTCGTGCCAAACGTTGATGTCATAGATTTGGAGTCGCTTGGTCCACAAATCGAGCGGCATCAGCTGTTTCCCCAGCGCGTGAATGTAGAGATTTGCGAAGTGCTGGCGCCTGATAGACTACGCCTGCGCGTT
Organism: uncultured Rhodospirillales bacterium; assembly: GCA_964403435.1. Classification (GTDB taxonomy): domain Bacteria; phylum Pseudomonadota; class Alphaproteobacteria; order UBA9219; family RFNS01; genus JAGOHT01. The sequence continues at coordinate 1,817 of CAYOGS010000156.1, forward strand.
TGGGAACGGGGTGTTGGCATCACGCCGGCCTGCGGTTCTGGTGCAGTGGCGACTGCGGTGGCTGCTGCCCGACGTGGATTAGTGGAGCGGCGGGTGAACGTCGTGCTGGACGGAGGTGAACTGCAGGTCGAGTGGCGAGCGAACAATCGTGCCATCCTTATCGGTTCGGCCAGTGCGCTCTTTACCGGCCAGTTGAGCGCCGAAAGCTTGGGTGAACCGTCATGAGTGTTGCGCCACAGGCCATCAGTTTCGGCTGTCGCCTCAACAGTTACGAAGCGGAAGTGATGCGGGAGCATGCGGCAGCTGCCGGCCTGGAGCATGCCGTCATCGTCAATACCTGTACAGTCACGGCGGAAGCCGAGCGGCAGGCGCGGCAAGCCATCCGCAAACTGCGGCGCGAACAGCCGGGAGCGAAAATTATCGTCACGGGTTGCGCCGTGCAGGTGCATCACGCCAGCTTCGCCGCCATGCCGGAGATTAACCACATTATCCGTAACGACGCGAAGCTGGACGTGCGATCGTTTCAAGACCTGAACGCGGGCGTAGGTGCGCAAACTCCGCCGGCAGTGTTATCTGCCCCGGCCGTTGCTTGTTTCGCGCATGGGCCGCGCGGCTTCGTTGCGGTGCAGAATGGCTGCGATCACCGATGCACCTTTTGCATCATTCCCTATGGCCGTGGGCCGTCGCGCTCCGTGCCACTGGGCGCGGTGGTAGAACAAACACGCGCCTTGCTGGCCGGCGGCACGCCGGAGATCGTATTGACCGGCATTGACCTAACATCCTACGGCACGGACTTGCCGGGCTCGCCGACTCTGGGGCAAATGGTACGCCGATTGCTGGCGCAGGTGCCGGAACTGCGCCGTCTGCGTCTCTCGTCGCTTGACCCGGCGGCGTTGGATGATGATCTTTGGCACCTCATCGCGCATGAACCGCGGCTGATGCCCCATTTGCATTTCAGCATACAGGCGGGAGACGATATGGTGCTGAAGCGCATGAAACGCCGGCATACGCGGGCGCAGGCACTGGCGGCGTGCCGGCGCGCGCATGCTCTGCGACCGGATGTTGTGTTGGGCGCGGATTTGATTGCCGGTTTTCCCACCGAGACGGACGCAATGTTCGTGCAGACGCACGATTTTATCAAAGAAGCGGATTTGACCTGGCTCCATGTGTTTCCCTATTCGGCCCGCAACGGCACACCAGCAGCCAAGATGCCGCAAGTGCCGGGCAGTATTCGTAAAGAGCGTGCGGCAGCCTTGCGCGCGCTGGGGCAAGCTCAGGTGCAAAAGCGGTTGGCTGGAATGCACGGGCTCGTTACGGAAATTCTGGTGGAGCAGGCGGGCATCGGCCGCACGCCGCAGTACGCCGCATTGCGCTTTGCAGGCGACGTGGCACGTGGCAGCGTGATACCGATGCGCGTCACCGGTCATCAGGACGATTATTTGCTGGGAGCGGTGGCATGAGTTTTTGGGGGTTCGGAAAAAAGAAGCCGGCGAAGCTAGAGGAAAGCGTTGCCGAAGATGTGGCACCGGAACAGCCGTTAACCGATGCCCCAACAGGCGAACCTGTCCTGGCGTGCGAAATGGTGCCGGAGCCGGAGCTGCAACTGCAGTCGCCAGCAGCCGCCGAGAACGAAGTCAACGCCGCGGAAAACGAAGCAGAGGATTCCAGCAAATCTAGCTGGTTTTCCCGCTTGCGGGCAGGGTTGCAGAAATCCACCAGCAAGCTAGCTGACGGCATTAGCGGCATCTTTACAAAGCGCAAACTGGACGAGACCACACTTCAGGAGCTAGAGGATTTACTGATTACCGCCGATCTGGGGCCGCAATTGGCCGCACGGCTGGCGGCGGATTTCGGGCGTACACGTTTCGGTAAGGATGTAAGCGACGCAGAGGTGAAGCAGGCGCTCGCCGAGCAAATCACTGCCATTCTGGCACCCTATGCCCAGCCCCTGGTGCTGGACGGTTCGAAAAAACCGCTGGTGGTGCTGGTCATAGGGGTCAATGGCGTAGGTAAGACCACGACCATCGGCAAGTTCGCCAAACATTACCGCACGCAAGGCAAGCGGGTGATGCTGGCGGCCGGCGATACGTTTCGCGCTGCCGCCATCAGCCAGTTGCAAATCTGGGGCGAGCGCATCGGTTGTCCGGTCGTCAGTATGCCGCCGAACAGTGATGCTGCCGCCTTGGCCTATACCGCTGTGGAGCGTGCCAAGGCAGAAGCTATGGATCTGCTGTTAATTGATACAGCTGGGCGCCTGCATAATAAGGATGACCTTATGGCGGAACTGGCCAAGGTCATCCGTGTCATCAAGAAACTGGACGATAGCGCGCCGCACCACACGCTGCTGGTGCTGGATGCCACCACAGGGCAAAACGCTTTGGCGCAGGCGGAGACGTTCAGCCGCATGGCGGCCATCACCGGCCTAATCGTGACCAAGCTGGATGGTTCCGCCAAGGGCGGGATGCTGGTGGCGCTGGCGGAAAAGATGAAGTTACCAGTGCATGCGATCGGCGTGGGGGAGGGGGCGGATGATTTTCGTCCTTTCGCGGCTGAAGACTATGCCAAGGCTTTGGTTGGGTTGGCCTAAGCCGTTGTTTGAGCAGGGGTGTGGCATGAAACTATTGATTTTGTTTTCTAAAGCCGGTGCGGACGTTAATATAGCGAAGACGCACCGGAACAGCTTTATTCATCATTGAGCGCAATTGAACTATGGTTGATCCCCTCAAAAAACAGACCAAACTGCTGCTGGGCGAGACCCAGGAAATGATAAAGGTCTGGACTGCCGCAAAGGGCGAGGTCACGATTCCGCGTGAGGAGCATGAGCGGTTGCTGCGTCTGCTGCAGGGGCATCAGGCTAATACAGAGCTGTTAATGGCGGCGCGCGAAAAGCTGCAGCTTGAATTACGGGAAGAGCGCAAGCTGGCGCGCATTGATGTGGTTACCGGCCAGCCGAATCGTAAGGCTTTCGAAGAACATCTTGGCCGCGAATTATCGGAAATTGCGGTGCCGGAGATCGCGGCTGATGGACGCACTGGGCAGGCGCGTACCCCTGGTAAGAATGTTTCCGTCATCATCGTCGATCTCGATGAATTTAAACCCATTAACGATCGGTTCGGCCATAAGGCAGGGGATTTGCATCTTCGTACCGTCGGCGAGACGGCCAGCCGCGTGATCCGTCCGAGTGATTTGATTGCCCGCACCGGCGGGGATGAGTTTGGACTGGTCGTGAACGGCGGGGCTGCTGCAGCTGCTGTGGTCGTGCATAAAATCCGCTCGGCCTTCGGCAATGCCGAAAATTGGACGATCTGGGGT
>CAYOGS010000157.1:0-5125 GCA_964403435.1 uncultured Rhodospirillales bacterium
CAGCCGTATCGCGCTGGATGCGGACAATGCACGGGGCAGCGCGCGCGCGCTGGCCGGCTGCCTAAGCAAAGTTACTGGCGGCCTCAGACTGCCGATGCTGATTATTGACACGCCGAGTGCCGTGCAGGGGCGTGACACCATCGGCGCGCGGGCTGCAGCGATTCTGGGACTGATGCCCTATGGACGCGACCATGTTTTCGCGCTTGATGATGCGCTGCAATGGCAATCCGATAAAGTCGCCGGTTTTCTGGAACGGCACGGTGGCCAGAGATTTCTGATCTACGGTTTTACTTTCCTCATCTGGCAGGCGTTGCTGACGGCTTGTCGTGCGGCACGCTATGATTTATCGCAAGGCGTGCTGCTGCACAGCGGTGGGTGGAAAGCACTGCACAAGCAAGCGGTAGACAATGCGGTGTTTCGTCAACAACTCCATGAAGCCTGCGGCGTGGAAGACGTGCGTAATTTCTACGGCATGGCCGAGTTGCCGGGCACGATTTTTCTGGAAGGTGATGATGGGCTGCTCTATCCGCCTAATTTCTCCAGCGTCATCATCCGCGATCCGGTCACGCGGCGACCGTTGGAAGCTGGCAAAACCGGCTTGATCGAAATCATTAGCGCCTTGCCGCGTAGCTATCCCGGTCATGTGTTGTTGACGGAGGATATGGGTGTGGTGGAGCGCGTGGACGGCGCGGAACTGCAAGGTCAGGGCCTGCGGATCATCGGTCGGGCGCCGCGCGCTGAAATGCGCGGCTGCAGCGACGTGCTGGCCGGTGCCGCGGCATGAGCCAGTCTATTTTGTCAGTGACGCAACTTTTGCCGGAAGCGCGACAGGTGAGTGTGGTGGCCTTAGCCGAAGCCTTGCATACCACGACAGCAGCGCGGCAAACGCCAGATCACACGGCACAAGCGTTTTGCACGACGCTCAGCCGGCTGTTGCTGCAGGATGCGCGCGCGCGACAGCACCCTGACTTGCAGGCGTTGGGCTTCTGGCTACGGCCGGCCAACGTGGAGCGCATGCTTGCAAACTATTTATCCGCGTCACCTGGCTGTTTGGCACAGCCGCTCGGCACGGTCTTCATGATACCACCGGCGAATGTGGATGCACTGTTCGGTTATACGCTAGCGATTGCTCTGTTGTGCGGAAACAATGTCATCATTCGCCTCCCCAGCACCGAAACCGCGGCGCAAGCCACCCTCTGCGCGCTCACCGGCGACGCTATGGCGCAGCATCCCCTGCTGCGCCAACGTTTGGTGTTGGTGCGCTATGGGCATGATGACGCCGTTACGACGGCGCTCTCTCTGTTTTGCGCGTTGCGGTTGGTGTGGGGCGGCGATGCTACGGTCAGCAAACTGGCGCAAATTCCGCTGCCACCGCTGGCGCGGCAAATCGGCTTTGGCGACCGGTTTTCGGCAAGCGTCATCGATGCCGCAGCCTATGGCGCCGCGAGCGAAGAGACACGCACGGTCTTGGTGAAAAATTTTTATAATGATGTGTATTGGTATGATCAACTGGCCTGTGCAGCGCCGCGGCTGTTGTTTTGGTTGGGCCATGAGCAGGACTGCGTGGAATTTTGTACCCACTTAGACGCCGAAGCGCGGCGGCGCGGCTATCAGCCCGATGCTGGGGCTAGCGTTGCCAAACTCAGCTTGGATTATCTGGCACTGCATGACCTGCCGGCAGAGGATTACACTGTTTACAGCCCCGCCCTCAGTACCATCATCTGCCGCGATACGGCCAGCATTGCTAGCTTCAAGCGCGTGAATTACGGTTATGGGACTTTGATTGTCTGCCCGGTGACGAGCCTCGCCGCCATAGCGGCTCAAGCCAGCCCGCACGACCAGACGCTGACACATTGGGGCTTGTCGCCTGAAATAGTTACTACCCTGGCGCAGGCCTGTGGCGGGCGTGGCTATGATCGGTTCGTCCCGGTGGGACAAGCGCTGCAATTCGACCCCATCTGGGACGGGCATAACCTGTTCACAGCCATGACCAAGCTAGTGCGGGTGGGATAGTGAGCTTATGCCTCCGTTCACGGGGAGATAACCGACAGATCTGCAAGCACGACAAGAAGCAGCTTATGGACAGGCCGAGCAACAAGGTTGAGGCGATTTAAATTGAACGACACTTCGTCAAATCAAACTTTTTCTGGCCCTTCTGGCTATAGATTTACGCTGACGTCCAGTTCTTTCTAATAGCAGCGGTCACGCCAATCAGTACAACACCGCGAATGACTTCAATTACCACGGTTACCAACGGATCGATGGGTTCTCCAATCAATGGATGGGCGCAGGAAAAACGCGGTGACTGCGAGTAATGCGACGGCGATACGCGATGGATAAACCAGCCACAACGCAACTATTATCACCATTGATCCGGCAAACGTCGCTCTCGCGACAACAGATGCAGAGCCGCCAATAAATAAGAGGTTTGCGTAGCAAAAAAATATATACGAAACAAATATGGTCATGAGACCAATGAATAATTTGAAACCATCGATGCTCTTGTTGAGTTTTTTATCATGGTTAGCTTCAGCCAGACGTCAACAAAAAGAATTATCTAGCGTCTCATACCATCTAACTCCGTCTGGAAACTTGAACGCGGTGATAGCTACAAAGCTATGACTGACTGAACGATGCAAAGTTGCGGTTCATCGCAAAACCTTGAACGAGACAGCCACTCGTTGAGATTTGTGCCAAGGCTTTGAATTTTGTGCCCGTTACTGCCGTCTAAAATTCTGCACCATTGCAATTTCTGAAGGGCTGCGAATGGAATGCTCTCCAGCTCCTCACCCGACTATCTCCGGCGTCACGGCTCATGCCGCATGGTGGCCGATCGCGCTGCGGCATCGATCAGCACCTTATCGCCCGGACCAGGCAAGAAGAGGCTGTCACCGCGCAGGCGGCGGTTATGCGCCTCGACCAACCAGGCGCGATGCTCCATGGCAATGATCCAGACGCGCAGCTTACGGCGGGTGAAGCGGCGGAAGCGCGCCGGTTGTAACTCGAAAACCTGGCTTACCGCCACGGCCGTGGCGCGCAGGTGACGCGGCAGCGGCTTGAGCCAGGATTTGTCGGCTAAAGGCACATCATCAAGCTCTGACTGCGTGAGCATCAGCTTGCTCGATAATGCTTGTGCAGACCGACCAAGAACTGGTCGAAACGGAAGCCGAAGCGGGCATAGAGGTTGACGATGGGCAGGTTGGCAGCCGCGATCATGGTGCTGACCGTCTGGATGCCCTGCTTGCCTTTTTCATGCAGGCAGGACGCCCAGAAGAAGCCGGCAAGCGGCTGGTATTTCGCTGCCATGCCGGAGAGCACCATCTGTGCGTGATTGTCCGGCTGCAGGCGGAAGGCGTGAAAACCCAGCGGGGCGCCAACATCGCCATGCACCCAGATGGTGAAAGCCGGACTCGCCACCATATCCGCCACCCAGTTGCGCTGGCGTCGCTGGCAAGCATCATGCGGGATGCGATCATCCTCGATGAAACGGCCATAGCGAAAATCGTTGGCCGCGATATCCTGCACCGCCGGCACATCTTCCGGCACGATGGGGCGCAATTCCAGAGTCTTGCCAAAGCTATTCTCGGGATAAAAATAATTGAGCGCCGACAAAGCCAGAGCAAAAGAATGCTCCACAGCGCGATAGCCCTGGTCGTTCAAGGCGTGAATCAGCACCCTATCATTTGCGTCCACCCGGCTGTAGCCCAGGCCGACACCGTCAGCATGGTTGCGCGCTTCAAAGGCCGCCAGCAATTCTGGCAGGCGCGCAGCATTGGTATAGGCCACTGCCATGAGTTCACGTGTCGGGTAGCCGAAGGCGCGTTGGTCCCAGGGTGTGTCGCGGAACTCGCAGTGGTGGTCGGCATCAAGCGTCAGGGTCGGCATATGGGCACTCTAGGCAGAATATTGCGGCGCAGCAAGATGGGTTATCTTCGTAATGTTTGCTCTCTTGGTCATGTAGGGGACTGCAACAGCAACCTATCAAGCCTTAAGTTGCGCGCCTCTACTTCATAATATATTGAGTTGGTTAAGGATGTTTGCCAATTGGCCGCGTCGATCGCAGAGATGGGCGGCGCGTTGTTGTGCTTGCTGCGCTGCTGCCTGGCGCGCCGTTCTATCTGTCACCCAAGTACTCAAACGCTGCTGCAAATCTGGCCAGTCAGTGCAGGAATTGGTCGCGCCATTGGCGAAAGCGACATCGCCGCGCGGCAATGTTAGTACCGGCACGCAAGCCGCCATGGCATAGACCGCGCTCGAGCCGCCGCCAGTGCGTTCCGGATTTATATATATATCCGCCATCATACAGAGGCCACGCACATCCGCGACATGGCCGATATAGTCTGCCTGACGCCGGAGCATGGGATAAGGCGCCAGTTTGGCTTCAAAGGTATGGAAATGGCCGGCGAAGACCAGGCGCAGGTTCGGCAAGGTGGCGCACACGGTTTCCAGTGCCTGTAACATTGCCGGAGTCACTTCATGATCGAGCCGATGGCCGATGACCACCGCGACACAATCCGTCGCGCTCAGCCCCAGCGCCGCACGCGGATAGGCATGGGTGCGGCCGGGCAAGGAATAATGTTGCGGCGTCAGAATAATCTGCCGAGCAGCCGATGGCGGCAACTGAGACAGCAGAGCCGGAGCGGTTTCTGGCACATCCTGATGCAGCCCAACCATGGCGTGACGGACGATGGGGAAATCCACAGTAAAATGCAGCGTTAGTGTGGGGCGGTGTGGCGCTAGCCGGTCGGCATATGGGTTGGCGTCGCCCACGGAGAGCACTAACGACGGGTTGTAAGCGGCCGCGACATCCCACGCGGTTTGCAGGTTGGTCGCGGTCGGCTGCGTATCCGGCAAGGTCACATACGGAATCGTCTGGCCGCGATGCGGCCAATCACCACGCAGTGCTAGATTCCAAGCCGTGAATTGCTGGAGCGGCCAGACCGGCAGGGCATTGCCGCGCAGCCAGAAATTGCCGTTCAAAAGCAAAACATCATAGCCGAAATCTGCCCGCAAGTGGTGGGCAAATTCTAGGGCGTCCCAAGCGAACGCCAGATGACGCGGATTATTCATGTGGCTGACGCAAATCAAGGCGCGGCGCAGCGTGGGGCGTAGCAGAGTACCGGAG
>CAYOGS010000158.1:0-5124 GCA_964403435.1 uncultured Rhodospirillales bacterium
CCGTGACCCCATGCTTTGCGGTGGACTGCGTTAATTTTCCGGCGGATGCCGGTTTCATCAACGTCAAGGACTTCGGCGCCGTCGGCAACGGCATCGCTGACGATACAGCCGCCATCAACGCGGCGTTGGCCGCGAGTGATGGCGGCGTGGACAGCCCATTTGGTAAAAGTCGTATCGTCTATCTGCCACTTGGCACCTATTTGGTAACCAGCCCCCTCTATAAAGCCAAGTCGAACGGTGACTTCAGCAGCGGCATGATTTTACTTGGCCAATCGCGGCAAGGCACCATCATTAAGCTGGGCAACAGCGCCGAAGGTTATACTAACTCTGCACAACAACGGGCGATCATTCTGACGACGTCTGACACGAGCTACGACGCGCAGACGCTAAAAGGAATCGAGGCCGATCAAAGCATTGGTGAAGGAAATAGAGGTTACGCCAACTTTGTGGAAAATCTCACTATTGACGCCGGCAGCGGCAATCTCGGTGCCATCGGCATTGACTATCTTGCCAACAAATTCGGCGCCGTACGCGGCGTTACGCTCCGCGCTGCGGCCGATAGCGGAAAGATCGGTATCCGCATGCTCCGCAAATGGGCTGGCCCCGTTTATTTGCAGGATGATTTGATTGACGGCTTTAATATCGGCGTCGCAGTGCGGCAAGCGGATCTCAGTGTCTCGCTGGACAAGCTTACCCTGAATAATCAACGACAATGGGGGCTGTATAATAACAATAGTCTCGTCAGTCTGCGCGCCCTGCGCACCAATAATACACTGACGCCCATAGTAAATTCTGGCGCCAAGAGCCTGATGTTTCTTAATGGCGGTGCCTTTTACCATACCAACGGCGTTGACAGCGACATCATAACCAATACTGGCAGCATGAATATACGAAATCTGGGCATGCGTGGTTATGGGTTGCTGTTCGGCAAGACGCCCGAGGTATTTGCCAATGGCGTTTATGCACAAGAAGGGACCTTTGAGGGCAATACGAAAAAAAGTACGGCTTATCAATCTTGGTCTTCAATGCCGGTTGATCCGCCCGCCGTGCCAAATACGCCCGTCAGCGATTGGGTGAGTGTCGTTCATCCCGGCAGTGGCCTGATAGCCACGGCAGCATTGCGCGCCGCACTGGCTTCCGGCGCGAATACCATCTATCTGCCGCACGGGCTGTATGAAATTGACGAAAATATAGTTATCCCGCCTACCGTGCAGCGCATCGTCGGCATGTTCTCCACCATCAAAGCCGTTGCTAGCGAAAGACTGGATGTTAGCCAACCGCTTTTTCGTACTAGTAACGGCACCGTGAACCTTATGCTGGAAAAACTCAATTTCACTGGCACGTTAGACGGGCTGACCACACTGGAACACGCTGGTGTCAGAACCTTGACCTTGCGAGACGTGACTATGGAAGGCAAAAAATCCGTTCGCCGCCCGGCCGGAGCAGGAACACTCTTCGTGGAAAGCTTCAGTGGAGGCCAGTTTGTGCTGGAGGGCACAAGCAACAGCTGGATGCGCCAGGTTAATATCGAGAGTGACGGTGGCACCTGCATCAGTAACGGCACCGGCCGGTTGTGGGTGCATGGGCTGAAATCGCAGGGGCAATGCACCGTCATCAAGAACACCGGCGGCAATGTGGAGGTGATGAGCGCCTTGCTGCATGCCAATACGGATACACCCAACCCGATTGTGCCGGCCTTCCATAATATCGGCGGCAAAATGCTTCTTTCCTATATCGAGGAAACTTATGACAACACTGCGGGATACGTTGTTCATTTCGTGAACACGCTTGCTGGCACCAGCCGCGCTGTACTAGCCAGCATGCTGCCGGCACGCGACAATGGCCGCATGGTGACGCAGCTCGTCAGCTCCTTTCTGGCGAACTCCGTGCCGTGGAACGAGAACGTACCTGTGGAAGCACCGAATCCAGAAATCACTACCGGTTATAAATTTGGCGAAGGCTTTGGCATTAATATCAAACTGGAACGCATCACCAAGCCGGAGCTTGATCTCATCGCGTCTCTCGGCATCAAGCGCGTGCGCATCGGTGTTGCATGGTATGCTGTGGAATACACCCCTGGCCAATATCGTTGGGACATTCAGCTGCCTCGCCGCGACGATGCGGATGATTATGCCACCAAGAAAACATTCACCTATAATGAGATGTTCGCGGCGATCCGCGAACGTGGACTGAAACTGGATGTAACACTGCACGAAGGCAACGCCGGCATAACAGGTTTGGTCAACATGGCGGCGGCCGGACAGCCACCCGCGTATCGCCATGGCGCGCCGCGCACGCCGGAACACATTGCCATGTTCGCCAACTTCGCCGCGCGAACTGTGCAGCATTATGAAGGCATTTATGGCAAAGACGCCTTCGGGTGGCATATCTGGAACGAGCCGGACACCGATATGGGTTTCGCACCCAAGACCGATGCCGGCATTGTTGGCAAACTGCTGACGCAGTCCTGCGAAGCAATTCGCCGCGTTAGCCCCACCGCTTCCGTCATGGGCCCGGCGTTGGGTGCTTATGGCGGCGGTGATATCCGCTATGACTTCCTACTCGGTATGTTTTCTCAATCCAACCCGTTGAGCTGCGTGGATGCGATTACAGTGCATCCTTACCGTTCGGCAGTGCCGGAAACAGCACCGGTTGACTATGCGCGTATGCAGCAGGTTATGGCTCCGTTCCAGCCGGCCGGCAACCCCAAGCCAGTGGCGGTTGACGAGTGGGCCTATAGTATAAATAAGCTGTATAGCCCGATCTCTAGCCAAACCTGGCGTAACCGCACGGAGGCCGAGCAGGCGGCACTAATGTTCCGCATGTATATGATCAATATCCAAGCCGGTTTGCCACTGACCGTCCTGTATGATTGGCGCAACAACGGCACCAACCCGTACGAATGGGAACATCATTTCGGCGTCGTCGGCTACAATCTGGAGCAAAAAGCACCGCAAAAGATGTTCGCCTACGTCTGGCCGCAGTTGATGGATCGCATCGTGCAAGAAGGTGGCTCGCCCAACGGCTGCAGCACGAAGGAGCACATGATGCGCTTCGGCTCACGTACTAACGACGCCAATGTCGGGTTAACAGTACTCTGGACGGACAATACCGCACCACGCACACTGTATATCCAGGGCACAGTGGAAAAAGTCACGGATATGTTTGGCAACAATGTGGTGCCAACGGTAACTGGCACGGGCGTGAGTCTGTCGGTTGGCAACTATCCACTGCTGGTACGGCACGCCAAAGGCGGGCGCAACCCGCTGACGCTAAGCTGCAACACAGTGCTGGCCTCGGCTCAATGAGATAGTGTGTGCAGTGTGGGGCGGCGGCCAAAGCCGCCGCCCCAGTGTGGTCAGAAGGCCTCGGCAGGAAAATCCATCACTGGCGTGGCGCCGGCCATGATGGCGAGGTTGAGTGCATTCACCTGCGGCATGATTTTGGTGAAATAAAAGCGTGCCGTCTTCAGTTTGGCATCGTAAAACGCGGCCTGGTCGCCCGCCTGCGGCAATTTTTCTGCCGCTGCCTTAGCCATTTTCAGCCACATCAGCCCCACTGCGACATGGGCAAACAGCTTGAGATAATCCGTCGCCGCCGCACCCGCCTCGTCAGGGTTGCCAAAGCCGCGGGTGCCAACCGTGAGCGACGCCATCTGCAACTTACCGAAGGCGCTCACGAAACTCGGCAGCATATCCTTCAGCGCCGGATTGTCCTTTTCCGCCGCGATGAAATCCGCCGTCGGGTGGAAGAAGCGACGTAGCAACCGACCATACCTGTCCGCCATCTTGCGCCCCACCAGGTCAAGCCCCTGGATGCCGTTCGCGCCCTCATATATCTGCGTGATGCGCGCATCACGGACATATTGCTCCATGCCGTGGTCCATTACATAACCATGGCCGCCGAAAATCTGCACGCCCATATTCGTCACATCAAAACCCACATCGGTGAGGAAGGATTTGATAATCGGCGTCATCAGGGCCACCAGCTCACCGGCAGCTGCCGCGGTGTCTTTGTCTGGGTGCTTCGCTTCGATATCCAGCTGCAGGCCAATCCAATAGGCCAGAGCACGGCAACCTTCTGTCAGCGCCCGCATGGTGAGCAGGTTGCGGCGAATGTCCGGGTGGACAATCAGTGGGTCAGCCGGCTTGTCCGGGAATTTTACGCCGGTCAGGCTGCGCCCCTGCAACCGTTCCTTCGCGTAAACCACAGCGTTCTGATAGCTCACTTCCGCCAGCCCAAGACCTTGCATGCCTACGGCCAGCCGCGCCTCGTTCATCATGGTAAACATGGCCTTCATGCCACTATGCGGCTTCCCCACCAGCCAGCCAGTGGCGCCCTCAAAATTCATCACGCAGGTGGCGCTGGCCTTAATGCCCATCTTGTGCTCGATGCGCCCACAATTCAACGCATTGCGCGCGCCACCTTCCAGCAGTTTCGGCACCAGGAACAGGCTTATGCCCTTGGTGCCTGGCGGCGCGTCTGGCAATTTAGCCAAGACTAGATGCAGGATATTATCAGTCAAATCATGCTCACCGGCGGAGATGAAAATCTTGGTGCCAGTAATTTTAAAGCTGCCGTCCGGCTGCGGCTCAGCCTTGGTTTTGATAAGGCCGAGATCGGTGCCGCATTGCGGTTCAGTCAGGCACATAGTACCGGACCAAGTGCCGTCCACTAACTTGGGCAGATAGGCCTGTTTCAGCGCGTCATTGGCGTGCGTATGGATGGCGTTATAGGCGCCGTGTGACAGGCCGGGATACATGCCCAGCGACATATTGGCCGAACTCACCAACTCATCAATGATAAAATTCACCAGCAGCGGTAGCCCCTGCCCGCCATAGGTCGGATCGCATGACAGACCGGTCCACCCGCCCTCACGAAAAGTTTGATAGGCCTGCTTGAAACCCTTGGGCGTCGTCACGACGCCGTTGTCAAATCTGCAGCCTTCCTCATCGCCGGGTTGATTGAGCGGGAATAGCACCTGCTCACACAACTCCCCAGCCGCGCCGATGACAGTTTCCAACATCTCCAAATTCGCATCCTGGTAGCCCTGCAAAGATGCCAACTGCTCTGCCTTCAGCACATCCTTCAGCAGGAAGTTAATGTATTCATACGGTGCATGAT